>CAZBSB010000061.1:0-11023 GCA_964494535.1 uncultured Rhodospirillales bacterium | reverse complement strand
CAGAGTGATGCAGGGATTTTGATGGACGCAGCCGCTATGGCTGCTGCTGAAGCGAGTGCTGAAGAGGCGCGCACTGCAGAGATGGCGCGCATGCGGCAGGGTGTTTTTGAAGGCGTGATGACGAACATGATGCCGCTGACAAACGATCAAATTCGCACGTACATGCAACGGATCGAATCGGTACAGGAGGCTTCGATACCGCCTTCCTATGGTCAGCCGAAAGGTGAGATCAAAGTTCAAACGGTGTCGTTGGATCCGGGGGCGCAGCCACCTCAGATCAGTATGGTTCCGGGTTATATCACAACCGTGACGTTCGTGGACGCTTCTGGTCAGCCTTGGCCTATCGCCGACGTGGGGGTTGCGGGTAACTTCGAAGTGAAACCTACATCCACTGGCTCCCATATTTTGCGCATCATCCCCCTGGTGCAAAAAGGTGTTGGCAATCTTTCCGTGATGCTGAGGGAGCTTTCAACACCGGTGGTGTTCAGGCTGTGGAGCGGAGGGCCAAATTTGCATTGGCGCTATGATGCGCGTGTGCCAAAGTATGGTCCGAATGCGCGGATGCCACTGATTGATAAGCGCCGCCTGTCGGCGGGCGATGAAATGATTATGATGTTTTTGGACAATGTACCGCCGCCAGGCGCCAAGCGCCTAAAAGTTTCGGGTCTAGATAGTCGAACCATGGCGTGGATGTTGGACAGCCGGGTCTATGTGCGGACGCCGCTGTCCATGCTGTCCCCCTCTTGGGAGGCCAGCGTGGCTTCCGCAGATGGAATGACAGTTTATCAAGTGGGTGATGCGCCGGTAATTTTGATGTCAGATGCCGGCAACATCGTGCGTGCGCGCCTTGCAAGAGGAGATGATAATGACTAACAACCTCGATCAATTTGATCAGTCGCCAGATTTTGACCAAGAGTCTGTTGATGGCGAGAAGAGAGCCAGCATTGGCGCAAATCTTTCTAATGCCTGGCGCACCAAGCCGGTATTTAAGCTTGTTGTGCTGTTGTTGGCGGTTGGGGCCATCATCGCGCTCATCATCAATTTTACGACGTCTGCGCCACCTCAAACGAGATCAACGGTGGCAAGTGTTCCGAATTTGATTGAGGCTCCTGGCGGCAAATCTAGCCCAGCTTTCATCGAAGCGCAGAATGAGGCCAACAAGCAGCGCACCCAGGAAGCCGCTGCGGTCGGAGGAACGGCTTTGCCGACGCCTTTGCCGAGCGGCATGAATACTGAAGGCCGCAAGGAAGGCGACCCGCTTGTTGAGTTTAGGGCGGAAATGCAGAAGCAAAAAGAAGAGCAGGCGCGGCAGATAGAAGCCCTGCAGCAGCAATCGCAAAGGCAGCAAAGCACCACCATACAACAAGATCATCAAGTTCAGCAGCAGTTGGGGCAAAGTTTGCAGGCTCAGATGACGCAGCTTGCCCAGCTTTGGAAGCCGAAAAATATGGCGGTGATAAGGGGAGCGACAGAAAAAGACAAAAAGCAGGATGACTCCGGTGCGGCGGGCAGTGCATCGGTGTCGGCGCAAAGTGGCGACGAGCAGCAGGGTTCTGATTCGTATGGTACCAGCGGCGCTGGCATGGGGCCGGCTCAGACTACACAGACGCCAGCTTCCCAGCAGTTGAGCAGGGAGCGAGGTGCCAAGCCGATTATTCTCGCGGGTACAATCAATTACGCCCAGCTGTTGACTGAAGCTAATACAGATGTTCCTGGGCCTATTCTCGCTCAGATTGTCTCCGGTCCGCTATCGGGCGCGCGGGCGATCGGTTCATTTCAGCAGGGCTATGATTTGCTGAGTCTCACTTTTAATACGGCTACTCTCAAAGGTAAGGAATACAAAATCAAGGCACTCGCGCTCGACCCTGACACAACGCTTGGTGGTATGGCGACGGAAGTTGACCATCGCTATTTTGCTCGTGTGCTGCTGCCGGCCGCAGCCACTTTTGTCGCGGCTTTCGGCACAGAATTGGGTAAGAACCCTTCAACTGTCACTGTAACAGAATCCGGTCAGATCATTACATCGCAGGCCAGAGCGGGGATCAAGGATGGACTCTATGCTGGCATGGGGTCTGCTGGGCAGTCGATAGCC
Source organism: uncultured Rhodospirillales bacterium (assembly GCA_964494535.1). Taxonomy (GTDB): domain Bacteria; phylum Pseudomonadota; class Alphaproteobacteria; order UBA9219; family RFNS01; genus JAGOHT01. The sequence goes on along the minus strand of CAZBSB010000061.1, from coordinate 8,931 downwards.
GGATTTCTTCAAAATGAGGCCGCCCAAACCAAAGTCCTCATTCGTATTGCCGTTGGTACGCCTATGGGCTTGTTTTTCATTGAATCCGTATGTGCAGGGAAGTACCCTTGCTCAGACCGTGACGCGGCTCCAGCACCTGGCGCCTCGCCAACATTGGCGGCGTCATCTTCACGTTAGACGCGTGGGGTTCGGTTGTACGGTGCTGATGGTAAATTTTGTGAAATGGAGCTTGGGTGATGAGGATAAGTCGCCTAGAGGCGGTGAAAGTTTTGATGGTGAGAAATCAAATATAGCCGATTCTCAAATCTGGGGAGAAGTAGTCCAATCGTCAGGCGACGATTTCTCTGATGGAGATTTAGAAATTTTTCCGCATGGCAACTTGGCGGATGCTAGTGGCGGGCGCGCACCAACGAACTTTGTGGTTGCTTTGCTAGGCACTCTGGCGGCCATCGCTGTTGGCGCTTGGTATTTGTGGTCTACGAATCCGTTGGTGACGATTGGAAGCAATTCACCTGCGCTGTCGTTGGTAGATTCTGACGAAAATCCGAATTATTTGTCGATTTGGGCACAAGGCAGCAGTTTTTCAGGGGGGGCTGATCACAGCGTGCTACGGTCTGATAATACAAACCAGCGATTGCAGGATCCCATTACCCTTCCCTTAGATGTTACTCCAATAACTATTGGCAACCTGCCACATGAGGGTTCAGTTGGCTTGTTAACGATAAGTGATCGGCAGGATGTCCTCGTTGAACGACCTGACCAGTTGCCAATGGTGAGTGAGGGTGTGAAGCGTTCAGAAAGTTTGCCGTCTGCGGTATTGATCTTGGAGCCGAATAAGCCCAAGTCTTCCAGCGCGTCGGCTGTTATTCAGGTCAAGCCAGTAGAACCGGCAAGAGCTGTCTCTTTTCTCGGGTCGGGTACAGCGCCCCTGCAGACTGATTATTTGCACGTGCAGGATATGCGTCGCAACAACGATCCTGACGCCAACATTCAGGCCACAATTCTCAATACGCCTCTGTTAATCGGCAACAATGGAAAAATGGTATCGAGCAAATTTCTACCTGTACAGGCAGCCATTGCTGAGGATACGCGCCAGACTGTCGTTTTGCCTTTGGTGTTGCGTTCTGCAACCAAAGATTCTGCTTGGGTTGAGTATGCCGCCGCGCCAGGCATGCTGGTACAGGTATCCGTGGGGGACAGGTTGGCATAAATTGGAAAGATCACCCGCATTGAGCGTTGCATGGCGGATGGTCTGTAGTTGGTGAGTAAGGTGTATTGCGTTGATCGTGAGGTTGAGATTAAAATTTAATTGTGTTTTGTAGGCGTTTATTTTTTCCCGATCTATCCCTCATTTACTAATTTCCGCTATTAATTTTTGCTTTAGTATCACGGCACAAGTGCATGTCAGGGTGATTGTGTTAGTGTTAGTGTCGCGGGTGGCTAGTTTCTGTTCCGAGGGTGTTGCGATGATAAGTCTGCTTGATGAGATGTTGGCATCCACGCTGCTTGCTGTGAGGCAACCTATCGAGTCGTACATTGAGCTTGAAACTGCTGCCAACAACACGACCTTGGCCACTCGCGACGGATCGTTGCTTACATACGTTAAAATCATGGGAGCCCGACAGATCATCGGCGATGCCGAGTATCGTTGGATGATAGACCAAGTAAGCATGAAACTCGGCGCCCGTTTTGATCGCAAAGGACACGCATTGCAGTTCTACTTCATGCGCGACCCTGAAGCTGTTGGTACAGAGCTTGATCGTGCGATGAAACCTAATCGGACTGCGGCCAAGGCGGTTGGCCTTGATCTCGAGGACTTGCTCAATGAACGCAAGCGCAATCTCTCCCGCTACCTTGTACTAGAAGATATCTATGTGGTGTGTTGGACTCGGCCTTCCGTCCTGACGGCGGCCGAAAACAAAAAAACGATGAAGGAACGCAAAGATAAGAAGTGGGTTAACGCCAAGGAGGCACAATTTCCATTTGCTGGGTTGGAGGCGCTAGAGACGCGGCACAATAGCTTTGTCGCGGCGATTACCTCTTCGTTTGATGAGCTAGGAATAAAGTGCAAGACGATGGATGCCCACCAGGCGTTGGCAGCAGTTCGCACATCGATTTATCCGAACAGTCGGCATGAAAACTGGCGCGCGAACTTGCCGGGTGATCCGCTTGGGGCGCGTCCGGTGCGGAAGAAGAAGGATTATTCCGACGTTCTCTGGCCAGCTATTCGCAGTCAACTCTGCATTGGGGACGCCCAAGTCTTAACCAGCACAACCGTCAGAATCGCAAACTATATTTGGACACCTGTCGACATGACCTTGGCGCCGGCAGAGCCGTCGCCTTTTCCACAATTGCTGTCGCGCCTGATAGATACCGATACGCCCTTTCGAATTTCATTTTTGATTGAGAGTGCAGGCGCAGATGGCGTGGCGTTGAAAACTTTTCTTGCCGGAGTCTTGACATTCTCCAATGAAGCTAACCGCGCGATTAAAACGTCGCTAGAAACTTTGAGGGCTCTGTCACAGAACGAAGCTGTCGTGAAACTGCGCATTTCTCTGGCGACTTTTGCTCCCCAGGATAATATGAAGCTGCTAGAAACACGGGCTTCATCACTGGTGCAGGCGGTTGAGTCCTGGGGCTATTGTCAAGCCTCGTCTGCCATGGGTGATCCGCTTGAAGGCACGATGTCTTCCGCTTTGGGTGTCGCCTGCGCTTCCACGGCGCCGCCAGTCGTCGTGCCGCTGCGCGAAGTGGCCAAGCTGCTGCCGTGGCAGCGTGCTTCATCGCCGTTTGAAGAAGGATCTGTACTGTTCCGTACTGCCGACGGACGCATGTGGCCTTACCAGCCCGGATCGTCACTGACTACCACTTGGTTTGACTTGATTTTTGCTCAACCCGGCGCCGGTAAGTCGGTTCTCATGAATGCGCTCAACCTCGGTACCGTATTGTCGGCTGGCACGGCGAAGCTACCTTTCATTGCCATCATGGATATTGGACCATCCTCGTCTGGTTTAATTTCGCTGTTGCGCGACGCTTTGCCGCCTGACCGACGCTACGAAGCTACAGCCTTCAAACTGCGGATGACTCCTGACTATGCCATCAACCCGTTCGACACGCAGCTAGGTTGTCGCTATCCGCTGCCGGATGAGCGTGCCTATTTGACAGAGCTTATCACCTTGCTCTGCACCCCGCCGGGGCAGGCCGCGCCCTATGACGGTATGGTGCAGCTGGTTGGGTTGTGCATTGACGAAATGTATCGCTGGCGCGACGAGAAGGGAGCCAACACCGAAGGTCGTCCATACCTCAAGCGCATTGAGCCGGACGTGGACGAATGCATCGCCAAATATGATATCCACTTGCCGCCTGATCCATATTGGTGGGAAGTGGTGGATGAACTCTATGATCGCGGGCTGTACCACGAAGCGACCATGGCGCAGCGCCATGCCAACCCCACGCTGGTGGATGCCGTCACGGCCGCTCGCCGGCCGCAGATTAGGGCGCTACTAGAAGAAACGCAGATTGGTTCATCGGCTGAAAGCGTCATTCACGCGTTTGAGCGCATGGTTGCTTCGGCAATCCGGGAATTCCCGATCCTGTCTTCCATCACGCGGTTCGATATTGGCGCCAGCCGCGTGACGGCCGTGGATTTGCAGGATGTGGCGCCGCAAGGCGATGAAATCGCAGATCGTCAAACGGCGATCATGTACATGTTGGCGCGGCACGCGCTGATCCGTCAATGGTGGATCGGGCCGGAGTCCTTGAAGAACATGCCGGAAAAATACCGACCCTATCACGAGGCGCGCATCCGCGAGATCCGCGAAACGCCGAAGCGTATTTCTTTCGACGAATTTCACCGCACGAGCAAAACGCCTGCGGTGCGCAATCAGGTCATTCGCGACGTGCGCGAAGGCCGCAAATGGGGCGTGCAAGTGGTGCTGGCCTCCCAGTTGCTCGATGACTTTTCGAAAGACATGGTGGATTTGGCAACTGGTGTGTGGATTTGTGGTGCCGCGGTGAGTGATCGGGCGATTGCGGACACTGCCGAACGCTTCGGCTTATCCGACACTGCGCGTTGGGTGATGCGTTACCGCCTGACTGGCCCGCGACCTTCCGGTGCGCCGTCTTTGCTGATTCTTGGCACGAATGAAGGCCGGTATGAGCAGCACCTGATTAACACTTTGGGGCCTATCGAACTTTGGGCGTTGAACACTTCGGCTGAGGACGTGGCATTGCGTAATAAGCTTTACAACAAACTGGGAGCAGCGCGCGCACGGCGTATGTTGGCGATGTTCTTCCAGGGGGGGTCGGCGCGGGCGGAAATTCGGCGGCGCATTGTCGCACGCTCCGAAGCCGGGGACACGGACGCCAGCGCCGGAACGTCGGCGGTCATTGAGGAAATCGTCAATGAAATCATAGAATACTCTCTGCGAGAACAGCAGTCAGCTGTCAGTTAGTGGCAAACGTGAATATCACACTTGTTACCGTTCGCGGATTTGGCGAAATGACGCTTGGCGTCGTTCATCTTCGGGTGTTGCCGAGTCAATGAAGATGGTTTTGGGTGGCGGCTGGGCTGGCGCGGGTGCTGACGTTTTTGTCGTGGCCTGCTGCGTGAGCAGCCGGATTTCCCGCTGCGCGTAATGGCTCAGCCGTTGCCAATCCGTCCGCAACGAAACCTGATAGGCGCCGGCGAAAAGAGTTTCGACCTGTACACAGGAGAGCAGTAAGAGGAAACTGGCCAGCAGCCGATCCATCCGACAATCCACCGTGAGTATTATGATACGCTAGCCTAGCCGAGAAAGGCTAAGATTGCGTCAAGGCCGGTGATTGCGGTAAATGCAATCATTGTACCGTCGGTTCAGCGTTGTTTTGCCTTTTTGACGATCTCGCGCATCTTGTCGCGGCACATACCGGCATTGTCCACCATGAATTTGACAAGCTGGGGGGTGCCTCGTTGCTTTTGCTCCAGCCATTCCCGGCCGTAACGCGCGTCTTCAGCAGCGTAGAATTGCTGTGCCTTAACTTTGTTGGAGGGACCCATATGCCCTTCAAAGTCAGCTTGCCACAGCAAGACCAACTTATCTACGCCTGCCAACTCCTGCTTCTGTCTTTCCGGCTCGCTGGCCGGCGCAAGAATCTCCGGATGCTTATGGACATGATGCTGCATGACATGCATAACAACCAGACATCGCGCCTTCTCCGCGCTGCTGGCGTTGACCCTCTCGGTGAGCTTCTGCATCACCTTATCCTGCTCTTCGTAAAACTTGTTTCTATGCTTTATATCCTTCTCCAGACTTTCCGAGGCGGCATCCACCCTTTGCGCTATTGCCATTTTCGAGTCGCACAGAGATTTCTGACGCTCGATATCCTTGACAGAAAAATCAAGATTATCGTCCATGGCGCGTGTTTGAGCGCTTTCCACCGCCGACGGTGTGGCTTGTCGGCTCAGTTTTTTGAAGCGTTGCTGCCAGAAAGCGTCGGCGCCTGGTGCTTTGCCGCCGACGCTTTTGCAAAAAGCGGCTTCATACAATTCAGGACTGTGATCGGCGGCCATGGCAGCGGGCGCTGCGGTGAGCAGCAACCAAGTCAGGCCGCACAATGTCAGCCTTAGCCTGATGCGGTGAATGCCGTGTGTGGAATGTGGATGATGCATGATCGGGTTCCTTGCCACGGTGTTGGCGTCTGGCGCTAGCTTTTGAAGAAACCGGATGCGGCGGCGCGGTGTTGCTCTTTGGCGGAGATTTTGGCGCGAGCTCGGGCGATTTCTGCTTCCAGGTTTTTGATGTAATTCTCTAACTCTTCAATGGAGAGTGTGCCGAGGTCGAGCGGCTTGACGGCGGTTTTCTGCGGTTCGAGTTCGTCAGGGTTGATCATGCCGGAATTTGACCATAGACCGCATGATGGCGCAAGCTGCAGAAGCGAGAGAGGGCGAATGAAAGCTATTGTCATCACACAGCCTGGCGCTGCAGATGTGCTGCAGCCAGCCGGGCGCGCCGCGCCCATGCCTGGGGCGGACGAAGTGCTGATTATCGTGGCGGCGGCTGGCGTGAACCGTGCCGATTTGTTGCAGCGGCAGGGCAAATATCCGCCGCCTGCCGGCGTGGTGGTGGATATTCCTGGTCTTGAGGTTAGTGGCACGGTGGCTGCCGTGGGTGCGGAGTGTGTGCGCTATCGGGTTGGTGACCGCGTCATGGCGCTGCTGCCGGGTGGCGGCTATGCCGAGCAGGTGGCGGTGCCCGAAGCCTTGTGCCTGCCGGTGCCAGACAGTATCGCGCTGCGCGACGCGGCGGCGTTGCCTGAGGCGCTGTTCACGGTGTGGGCGAATCTGTTCGTCGTGGCACAAGTGCGGGCGGGGGAGGTGGCGCTGGTGCATGGCGGCACCAGCGGCATCGGCAGCATGGCGGTGCAAATGCTCAATGTGCATGGCGCCATGCCGGTGACGCTGGCGGGCGGTGCTGACAAAGCGGCCTGGAGCCGCGCCCATGGCGCGGCGTTGGCGATTGATTATCACAACGAAGATTTTGTCGTGGCGGTGCAGGCTTTCACCCAGGGGCGCGGCGCCGATGTCATCCTCGATATGGTCGGCGGCGCCTATCTGCCGCGCCATTTGCAGTGTCTGGCGCCGCAAGGGCGGCTGGTCTGCATCGCCACGCAGCAAGGCACGACAGGCGAGTTGGATTGGCGGGCGGTGATGCGCCAGCGCGCCATCATCACCGGTACCACCTTGCGCGGCCGGAGCGCCGCCGAAAAAGCGCGCCTGGCTCATGCGGTGGAACGGCGGGTGCTGCCCTGGGTGGCGCAGGGGCAGGTCAAGCCGCTGATTTCCCATGTTTTTCCCATAAATCAGGCGGCGGCGGCGCATAAAGTGCTGGAATCCGGCGCCCAGCGTGGTAAGGTGCTGCTTGAAGTCTGCTCATAGTGTTTGCTTGCCAGCACGGCCACAAAATCCGTGTTGGATCGTCCGGTCGCCTTGCCGTGGCCGGAAAAGCCTTTTTGTTGCCTGTAATGTTTTGTTGCCTGCGAATAGGAGAGAATGATGGCGCAACCCCTGATGCCCAAAGCGACCGCCGTGTGGCTGGTGGAAAACACCAAGCTGACTTTCGAGCAAATTGCCGATTTCGTCGGGCTGCATAAGCTGGAAGTGCAGGCTATTGCGGATGGTGAGGTGGCGGTGGGCATGGTCGGCCATAACCCGATTATCACCGGCCAATTGTCGCAGGATGAGCTGGAGCGCTGCGAGAAAGATTCGCGCACAAAGCTGAAGATGCAGCGCAGCGAGCTGCCGCAGCCGGTGGCGCGCAGCAAGGGGCCGCGCTATACGCCGGTGACCAAGCGGGCGGACAAGCCGGACGGCGTAGCCTTCCTCATCAAGACCTATCCGCAATTGCAGGATGTGCAAATCTCCAAACTCATTGGCACGACTAAGGAGACCATTGCCAAAATCCGCGACCGGTCGCACTGGAACAGTTCGCAAATCAAGCCGCGCGATCCTATTTTGCTCGGCCTGTGCAAGCGCACGGATTTGGAAGCCGCGCTGAAAAAGGCCGACAGGCGCCTGGCGCGTGAAGGCAAGGCGGTGGCGGTGGCCGAGGAGCCAAACGTGCCGCTGGAGATTGAGGATGCGGTGGATGAAACCAACGATAATTTCCGGCCGACTGATCCGTTTGGCACCGCTAATCTCGCCACCGGCACTGACGAATAATCCCAGCCGCCGGGGGCGCGCATGACCGCGGGCAACAGTTTCGGCAGTTTGTTTCGTTGCACCACCTGGGGAGAAAGCCATGGGCCGGCCATCGGCGTGGTGGTGGATGGCTGCCCGTCCTTGCTGCCGCTCAGCGAAAGCGACATTCAGCAGTATTTGGATAAGCGCCGCCCCGGCCAATCCAAATTCACCACGCAGCGGCAGGAGCCGGATGCGGTGAAGATTCTCTCCGGCGTGTTTGAAGGCTTGACGACTGGTACGCCCATCAGCCTGCTGATTGAAAACCAGGATGCGCGGTCGAAAGACTATACGGACATCAAGGATAAATTCCGTCCCGGTCACGCGGATTATGCCTATCAGGCGAAATACGGCATCCGTGATTATCGCGGCGGCGGCCGCGCCTCGGCGCGGGAGACAGCCTGCCGCGTGGCGGCGGGTGCCATCGCGCGCAAGATTTTGGGCGCGGACATCACCATTCGCGGCGCCCTGGTGCAGATGGGCGATGACAGAGTGTCGCGCGACAAGTGGGACTGGGCGGCGGCGGCGCAAAACCCCTTCTGGTGCCCGGACACGGCGGCTGTGGCGCGCTGGGAAGAGCAGTTGGAACAAATCCGCAAGGCCGGGTCTTCCACCGGCGCGGTGATTGAAGTGGTAGCCAGCGGCGTGCCCGCAGGATTGGGCGAGCCGATTTATGACAAGTTGGACAGCGATTTGGCGCGAGCGATGATGAGCATCAACGCCGTGAAAGGCGTGGAGATCGGCGACGGTTTCGCCGCCGCCGCGTTGAGCGGCGAAACGAACGCGGATGAAATGCGGCGTGGCGCGGACGGCACGCCCGTGTTCCTTAGCAACCATGCCGGCGGCATTCTGGGCGGCATTTCCACCGGCCAGGACATCGTGGTTCGTTTTGCCGTAAAGCCCACCAGCTCCATCCTCGCCCCGCGCCGCACCGTGGATGTGCAGGGGCAGGAGACGGAGATCAGCACCAAAGGCCGGCATGACCCCTGCGTGGGCATCCGCGCCGTGCCGGTGGGGGAGGCGATGCTGGCCTGCGTGCTGGCCGACCACCTGCTGCGCGCGCGGGCACGAGGGCAGAAAGTTTAGCCGCCGGGCGCTGACGGCGGCACGACGGCATGCTATAGAGGGTTTCTCGCGCCGAGGTAAATGCATGCAGGCCATGACCAAGCTGGTGGAAACTTTTCCCTCCGTGCGCTTGTTCGCGGATGCCGGCA
>CAZBSB010000060.1:0-11055 GCA_964494535.1 uncultured Rhodospirillales bacterium | reverse complement strand
TGCGCCGCAAGCTGGGCTTTGCCTATTGGTCGCTGTCCGCCTATCTGAAGCACAAGGTCAAGAACGCGGTCGAGCATATCAGCAATTATGAGAATTTTATCGCCGATACGGCGCGGCGCCACCAGGCGGATGGCGTGGTGTGCGGCCATATCCATCATGCCGAAATGCGGATGATCGGCAACGTGCTGTATTGCAATGACGGCGATTGGGTGGAGTCCTGCACCGCCTTGGTGGAACATGCCGACGGGCGGCTGCAGATCATCAATTGGCCGCAAGAGCGCGAGGCGCTGCTGAGCGCCGCGCCGACGATCTGACCACACGAGCGCCGCCTCATGGCTACCGCCGGCAAAAAAATCCTGATGGTCACGGATGCTTGGCAGCCGCAAATCAATGGCGTGGTGCGGACGCTGACCGCGACGATGCAAGAGTTGGAAAAAATGGGCTACAGCGTCCAGCTCATCGCGCCCGGGCAGGAAGGCAGTTTGACGCTGCCGGTGCCGTTCTACCGCGAAATCCGGCTTGAGGTCTTGAGTTCCGATCGCGTGGCGAAAATCCTGGACGAATTTCAGCCGGACTATATCCACATCGCCACCGAAGGGCCGCTGGGGTTGGCAGTGCGCCAACTGTGTCTGGAGCGCAGCCGGCGCTTCACCACGGCCTACCACACTTGCTTCCCGGAATATGCCGCCGCCCGGATTGACCGGATGCCGTTCCTGCGCGGCTGGGGTGGCCGCATCGCGACATGGTTGTCCTATCGCGTCATTCGCCGCTTTCACAGCGCTTCCAGCGCTGTCATGGTCGCCACGCCGGCGATTGAAGCCCAACTGCGTAAAAACAACGTAGCGACCGACCGTCTCGTGCGCTGGTCACGCGGCGTGGATTTGAGCATCTTTCGCCCTGACGGCGCCAAGCATCCGGCGTTAGTGGCGCTGCAGCACCCCATCGCGCTGACGGTGGGGCGTGTCGCGGTAGAAAAAAACATTCAGGCCTTCCTCGCAGCGCCCTTTGCCGGCAGCAAGGTCGTGGTTGGCGATGGGCCGCAGCTGGAATCTTTGCGCGCCGCCTATCCTGATGTCATGTTTCTAGGCGCCATCACGGAGGCTGACAAGCTGGCCGCTTGCTATCGCGCCGCCGATCTTTTCGTTTTTCCATCCCAAACCGATACCTTCGGCCTGGTGCTGCTGGAGGCCATGGCCTGCGGCTTGCCGGTGGCCTGCACGAATGGACCAGGCCAGCGCGGCATTGTGTGCAAAGCGCCGAACAACAGCTTTTATCGTCTGAACGATAATTTAGCCGTCGCAATGGCGGATATGATCGCCGCTCCGGTTGATCCCGCTCTGCCCCGCGCCTTCGTCGCCGAACATTACAGCTGGACGCATTGCACGCAACAATTCGTGCAGGCCATGCAGGCGACCAGGCCGCCTTTACGCGACGGGTTCTTCACGCGACTGGTCTATGATTATGCGTTGGGGTTCCCGCGCCGCATCATCGCCAACATTCCGGGCATCGGGCTGATGCAGTGGGGCGGGCGCAAATTGCTGCGCGCCGGTTACCGCGCTTGGGATAAACGCCGCCAACCGCCGTCGGATGATTTCGCATGAGCCTTGGCCAAACCTGTTATGGCGCCCTCACCAAGGCGGTAGAACCGCTGGTGCATATCCTGCTGGGCTGGCGCGAAGATCGCGGCAAGGAAGACCCGGAGCGGCTGCATGAGCGCTTTGGCTACCCCAGTCTTGACCGGCCGACAGGCAAGCTCGTCTGGCTGCACGCCGCCAGCGTAGGCGAGGCCATGTCCACGCTGCTGCTGCTGGAAAAACTGGCGGCACGCTTTCCACAAACGCATTTTCTGCTCACCAGCGGCACGGTGACGTCGGCACGGTTGCTCAGCACGCGCCTGCCCGCCAACACTTTGCACCAGTTTGTGCCGGTGGATATTCCCTCCGCCGTTGAGCGGTTTCTGGCACATTGGCAACCTGATATGGTGCTGTGGCTGGAATCCGAACTTTGGTCTAATTTGCTGGCGGGGCTGCGACAGCGCAAGATTCCGGCCGCGTTGCTCAATGCCCGGCTTTCCAAAAAATCACAACGCAACTGGCGCCTGGCCAGCGGTTGGCTGCGCGAGATGCTGGGAACTTTTAGCCTGTGCTTATGTCAAACGGCTGAAGCGCCTCCTGTCTTCACGGCGCTGGGCGCTAAGAATGCCAACTATGCCGGCAATCTGAAATTCGCGGCACTGCCCCTGCCCGATGATGCTTATGGGCGCGAACAACTGACAGCCGCCCTGGCAGGCCGACCGACCTGGTTGTTCGCCTCCAGCCATCCGGGCGAAGATGAAATTGCCTTGGAAGCGCACCGGCTGCTTAAAGGTAGCTTGCCGAACTTGCTGACCATCATCGTGCCGCGTCATCCCCTGCGCGGCGCCGCCATCAGGCAGCTTGGAATGAAGTCCGGCCTGCAAACGGCGCAGCGCGGCGTGGGTGAAAAACCGATTGCTAACACCGAATTTTACATCGCGGATACGCTGGGCGAGTTGGGACTGTTCTATCGCCTGTGTCCCGTAACGGTCGTTGGCGGGTCGTTCGTGCCAGTCGGCGGTCATAACCCCATTGAGCCGGCCTTGCTGAATTGCGCTATCGCTTTCGGTCCGCTGATGCCGAATTTTGCCGAAGTCGCGCCCGCCATGCTGGCGGCCGGCGCCGCGCGGCAAGTGCTGGACGCGGCGGCGATTGCCGCGTTCGTGCTGGCCATGCACGCCGACCCGACGGCGCGGCAACAGCTGCAAACCAATGCCCAGGCCTTTGCGCGCGCACAAGGAAGCGTGCATGATGCCGTGATGACGCAATTGCAACCCTTGTTTGGCCAAGCCGGACTGTCATGATCCGCACACCCACCTTCTGGCGTGACAAAGACCATCCGCTCAGCCGGGCACTGACGCCCGCCAGCTGGCTGTGGCAGCAAGCGACGGATTTTCGGCGGCGCCAGGCCGAGCCGCAGCGCACCCCCATTCCCTCCATCTGCGTCGGCAATGTCACGGCAGGCGGCGCCGGCAAGACGCCGGTGGCGCTGTATGTGGGGCGTCTGCTGCTGGAGCGCGGCGCCCGACCGGCTTTCGCCAATCGCGGCTATGGCGCCCATCCGCCGGGCGTTTGCGTGAAGGTGGATAGCGAGAAGCACACTGCAGCGGATGTCGGCGACGAGGCGCTGCTGCTGGCCGCCGTGGCGCCCTGCTATGTCAGCCCCATGCGGCTGCTCGCGGCGCGACGCGCCGCCGCCGACGGCGCCACGCATATCATCTTCGACGACGGGCTTCAGAACCCGACCGTGGACTATGACCGCGCCCTGTTGGTGCTGGACGGCGATTATGGCCTGGGCAATGGCCGCATCATGCCGGCCGGCCCCTTGCGCGAACCGCTGGCCGATGCCGCGGCGCGCTGCCATGGCGCGATTATTATCGGTGAAGACCGGCATAATTTGGCCGCGCAATTACCCGCATCATTGCCACTCATCACCGCGACCCTATTGCCAGACAGCGGCGGACTGGACAAGACGCAACGCTATGTCGCCTTCGCCGGCATCGGCCGGCCGGAAAAATTTTTTGACTCCTGCCGCGCCTGCGGCCTCGACCTTGCCAACACCATCGCCTTTGCCGATCATCACCTTTATACCGCCGCCGATCTGGTCAACCTGGCGCAAAAATCTATCGAGCGGCAGGCGCAACTTATCACCACCGCCAAGGATGCCATGCGCCTTTCGCCCGCCTGGAAAGAACGCGTCAAGATTCTGCCCGTCACGCTAGAGCTGACGGATGCGGACAAGCTGCTACAAATTTTGTCGCCACCATGATTACGCTGCCCAAAAATCCGCGCTATTACCGCCCGCGCTATATCCTGGAAGCTCTGCCGGTGTTTTTGTTCTACGGCATTTGCACGCTGTTGCCGCTGGACGCGGCCTCGGGCTTCGGCGGCTGGGTGGCGCGCACGCTGGGGCCGCTGATGGGCGTGTCGCGCCGCGCCGAGCGCAATCTTCAGCGCGCGCTGCCGGAACTGGACGCGAACGGCCGGCGCCACATCATCCGCGGCATGTGGGACAATCTCGGCCGCGTGGTCGCCGAATATCCGCACATGACCACGATGTATAAACTCGGCCGTATCACGGACGATTATACGCCCGCGCTGCTGGCGATGCGCGAGCAGGCGAAAGGCGGCATGATCATCAGCGGCCATCTGGGCAATTGGGAACTCGGCTCGCTCGTCTCAGCCTCGCTGCAGATGCCGATGTTGGTGATCTATCGCGCGCCCAACAATCCCTATGTGGACTGGCTGATCCGGCGGGCGCGGCTGCACACCGCCGGCAAGGCGCTGCCCAAAGGCGCGGAAGGCGCCATGGGCTTGCTACGGCATCTGCGCGCCGGCGGTTATTCCGGCATTTTGATTGACCAGAAGTTGAACGAAGGCGTTACGGTGCCGTTCTTCAATCTGCCGGCAGCGACCACGCCGGCGCCGGCCGAGCTTGCGTCGCGCTTGGGCACGCCGTTGATCATCTCCCGCGTGGTGCGGCTGCAGGGCGCGCATTTCCGTGTTGAATGCCGGAACTTTACGCCACCGCCGCGCAGCGACGACCGCAAGGCGGACGTGCTGGCGGTGACCGCCGCGCTCACCGCGCAGCTGGAAGCCTGGATACGCGAGCATCCTGAGCAGTGGTTGTGGCTGCACAACCGCTGGCCGCAAGCAGCTTAGATATTCGGAGAGTAAACTCTATCGCGAAAGGGCAGAAGAAAAAGCCTTGAGCGCTTCCGTGCGGGCGAGTGCATCAAGGTGCCGCACAGGCTCCTTATAGTCGTTCGACGCCACCGTAGCGGCAACGGCTGGCAAGCCTTGCCTCGTCAGCATCTGCACGGCTTGCTTACCGAACGCCTGAGCAGCATCAATGTCAGGAAAGCCAACGCTATACTCGTAAAGTCTGGTGCCTGGAAGCGGGCTGACTATCTGCCCCGAACTGGCGATCACGCGCTGATTATTGGCAGAGAGATCATGCAGCGCGGTAACCGTTTGAGAAATTTCAACACGCGACAAGCGTGCCGTATCATAAATAAGCACAGTTTGCGCGATTGGCGTATCTTGCGACACAGGTTGCTGTTGACGGACAAGCTGGCTCATTGGCGCCTCCTTAAATTTTCACGCTAATTATACCATATGCAAAATACTTTCACAAAATAGACCTATTTTCCATGGGTTAGCTAAATTTACCAAGACAGTGCACGCAAAAAACCAAGAGTTTAGACAGCTATCAACGCCTGCGCCAAATCATCCTGCAAATCGGCCACGTTCTCGATGCCGACGGAAATGCGGATCAGCCCATCATCAATGCCCGTCTTGGCGCGCACCTCGGCCGGAATGCTAGCATGGGTCATAGTGGCCGGATGTTCGATCAAGCTCTCCACCCCGCCCAGACTTTCCGCCAGCGTAAAGATTTGCAGCGGCTGCAGGAATTTCAATGCGGCCTGAACGCCCCCTTTCAGCACGATGCTGATCATGCCGCCATAGCCGGCCGCCATCTGGCGCTGAGCCAGCGCGTGCTGGGCGTGGCTGGCCAGCCCCGGATAATAAACGCGGGCGATTTGCGGCTGGCGCTCCAGCCACTGCGCGAGTTGCAGCGCGTTGGCGCAGTGGCGCTCCATTCGCACGCCCAATGATTTCAGGCCGCGATGCACCAAAAAACAATCGAACGGGCTGGCGATGGCGCCGCAAGCATTTTGCAGGAAGCCCAGCTGCTCGGCCAGCTCCGGCTGCGCCGTGACCAACAGGCCATTCACCACATCCGAATGGCCAGCAATATATTTCGTGGCCGAGTGCAGCACGATGGTGCAGCCCAGCTCCAGCGGCCGGTGAATCCAGGGCGAAGCGAAAGTGTTGTCCACCACCGTGATGAGCTTATGCTGGCGTGCGATTGCCGCCACCGCCGCCAGGTCTATCAGCTTCAGCAGCGGATTGGTCGGCGTCTCCAGCCAAACCATGCGCGTTTCCGGCCGGATGGCGGCCGCCAGATTCTCCGGCTTGGTTAAATCCACATAGCTGACCTGGTGCTGCGCCGTGCGCCGCCGCACCCGCTCAAACAACCGATAGGTGCCGCCATAAATATCGTCCGTGGCGATGATATGCGCGCCGGCATCCAGCAATTCCAACACCGTGGCGGCGGCGGCCAGGCCGGTGGCGAAGGCAAAAGCACGCGTGCCGCCTTCCAGCGCCGCGGCGGCGCGCTCCAGCGCGAAGCGCGTGGGGTTCTGGCTGCGGCCGTAATCCAACCCTTGGTTCACGCCTGGCGCGATTTGCTGATAGGTCGAGGTCGCGTAAATGGGCGTGATCACCGCGCCGGTACTGGGGTCGGGAAACTGGCCGGCATGAATCGCCTTGGTGTCAAACCCGCGCACCAGCGGCTTGGCCGGCGGCATGTCATAATGTGGATAGAGCGGCGCTCTGCTCATGTCTCAGCCTTTCGCGTTGCGTTTACGCAAATAATTCAGGAAATCCACCGGCGTGACAAGCCCCAGGAATTGCTCCTGATCATAAATGCAGCCCACCAAGCCGCGCGCGAAGATCGCCAGCAAATCCTGCAGGCTTTGACGCGCCTGCAGCGTCACCAGTTTTTCGGTCATCACGGCGCGGGCGGGAATGCTAAAGCCCTTCTCATTGCCGGCCACGGCCAGCAGAATGTCCGTCTCGTCCATCAGCCCCACCAGCCTGCCGCGCTCCATCACGGGCACCTGTGTGACGTTATAAAGCGTCATGCGGGCATAAACCTGCTGCAGCGTCTCATCGGGCGTGACGGCGACGACCTCGCCGCGCTGGAAAGGCCGGGCGATGAGATCGCGCAGATCGTTCGTCGCCTCACGCGCCACGAAGCCCTGGTCATCCAGCCAATATTCGTTGAACACTTTGGACAGATATTTGTTGCCGCTGTCGCACACGAAGCTGACGACGCGCTTCGGCTCCGTCTGCTCCCGGCAATATTTAAGTGCCGCGGCCAGCAGCGTGCCGCTGGAGGAGCCGCACAATATACCTTCCTGCTGTAGCAACAGCCGCGCCGCGGCGATGCTTTCCGCGTCCGCGATGCTAAAAGCGCGCTTGACGAAACCGAGGTCGCAATTAGGCGGCACGAAATCCTCGCCGATGCCCTCCACCAGCCAGCTGCCGGCTTCGATCATCACGCCCTGCTCCACCAGCGGCGCCAGTACCGAACCTTTGGGATCGGCCAGCACCATGGCGACGTGCGGCGCGACCTTGGCGAAATAGCGCCCCAGCCCCGTGAGCGTGCCGCCGGAGCCGACGCCGCAGACCACGGCGTCCAACTTCCCCTCCATCTGCGCCCAAATTTCCGGCCCGGTGCCGCGCTCATGCGTCGCGGGGTTGGCGGGATTGGCGAATTGGTTGACATAAAAGGCGTGCGGCATGGTCTTGGCCAGGCGTTGCGCGTAATCCTGATAATAGTCCGGATGCCCTTTCGGCACGTCGGAGCGCGTCATCACCACTTCGGCGCCCAGGGCTTTCAGATGGAAAATTTTCTCTTGACTCATCTTGTCCGGAATGACCAGCTTGAGCCGATAGCCCTTCTGCGCCGCAACCAGCGCCAGCCCAAGGCCGGTATTACCGGCCGTCGCTTCCACCAGCGTTCCGCCCGGCGGCAACACGCCATCGCGCTCTGCCGCCTCCACCATGGACAGCGCGATGCGGTCTTTGATGGAGCCGCCGGGATTCTGGCTTTCAAGTTTCAAAAACAACGTGCAGAGGCCGGTATCCAAGCGGTTGACTCGCACCATCGGCGTATTGCCGATGAGATCGAGAACGCGGGGAGCGGTGGCGGAGAGCGGATAGGGGGGCAAGAGAGACATGACAGGCCTAATGCAATTGAACCACGACGGCAACCACCCGTAAGGGCTGGCGGTTCAACAACACATCATTGTCATGACAACCTTATTATTCATAGCCTAAAATACCATTCATAGCCTGGGGCGACAAGACAATTCCAGCCCCGCCGCCGCTGCGCGCAACCGGCTTGCATGGGCGGATTTGACAGGCTACCAATATTGTAGCAATGAGGAAAAACGATGTCAGGTGATTCAGGCGGCGATCATACGCGTTATTACAACGATCTGATGCGTTATGATAAAATGGTGGAAAAGGCGCTGCGCGGCGTGGTGCGCGACGCGCTGAGCATTGTGGCGCGCGACGGGTTGCCTGGTAACCACCATTTCTACATCAGCTTCCTTACACAATTTGCCGGCGTGACGCTGCCGGAGCATCTGCGCGCGAAGTATCCCGAGGAAATGACCATTGTGCTGCAGTTCCAATTCTCGGAGCTAAAGGTCGGGCTGGAGGAGTTTTCCGTCTATCTGTATTTTGACGGCAAGCCGGAACTGGTGGGGATGCCCTACCAGGCGATCACGAATTTCTATGACAAGTCCGTGGAATTTTCGCTGCAGTTCCGCAGCATGACGGAAGATATGGAAGAAACGGCAGCCGATGCCGAAAAGGCTTCCAGCACTAGCGATGCCAAAAAGCCCGCGGCCGACGAAAAGCGCGGCGAAGTCATCAGCCTCGATATGTTCCGAAAAAAATAACGCAGCACGCCGCCGCGCCGCTGGTGACCTCGATGGGATTTGAACCCATGACCCCCTGATTAAAAGTCAGATGCTCTACCGGCTGAGCTACGAGGTCACGCTGCGCGGCATTAAAGTCCAGTGCAATACACGGCAAAAGCCGTTGTTGTCTAGTTCAAACTCTACGCCAGGCTATAGTCACCTGCTGAATTCAAATTTGTCGTCCCCAGGCGGTGCTACCTCCCAATACGCATTACCGAACAGGCCGTTAAACACAGGGAAACCAACAAATTTTTAGCCCAACCGCTGAACCGAGTTGTGCAGTTGCATTCGTGTCCCGGTTTGGTTTTCGCCCCATGCTTCGCCGTGGCGCGGCTCGACCAGTGGCGAAGTCGAAGCCCGCCCTGGACACACCGTGCAGAGAAGGCCTAGTGTTTTCCAGTAAGATTATATTTCTAGAAAGCACAAATTTCAGGTTCCGGCAGTGGCGTGTGAGGCAACCTATGGAATGGATTTATCATCTGCTCTTGTTGGTATTTTTCGGGCTGAAGATTGCGTGTTTCGTTTTCGCGGTGCAATCCGGCATCAAGGGGAAAAGCTGGCTGTTGACCTTCATTGCGCTTTGGTTGTGTGCTGACTTGGGCAACATCATGCCCAAACTGGTTGTGAACCCCGAAGACCGGACAATGGCAGAATATGGCAGTATTCTCGGGAATGCCTCCATGGCTGCGCAGTTGCTGGGCATGATCGCGTGGGTTGCCTTGCTTGGCTTTGTTCTTGAACTGCGTGGACAGGCGAACGCGATGGTGAAACTGGGCAGGTCGTCCCTGCCCTCACGCGTTAAGCGCCTAATAACTCCATACGCCGCCAGTGCGGCGCTCGTCCTTGGCGGCTTGCTGGGTCAGTTCGCTGGTGGCCTAACGCCTGGCGCGGCGCCCGTGAGCCTGGTTGTGGTGATTTGTAGTGGCGCCGCCGCAGTCTTAATCATACGCGGACAATCCACTAAGAAGATAATCATGGGGTTGATTGGCACATCGTTCCTGCTGCTAAACGCACTGACCTTCAGCAGCGCCACCCACTGGAAAGCAAACGGCATCTGGCTGGTTGATTGGCTGGCGCTGGCACTGCACATTCTGGCGATCGTGCTTGCCCAGCAGTTGCCGAAGCAAAACAACGCGTAACGATCAACAATAATAATCTTGCAAACCGCTGGACTAACCGGTCTGGGAGACGCGGAAGTCGTAGATGTCCTCGTCTTCTTCGTCGTCACTGTCCGGCGACAGCGCCGTTTCCGCGCCGCTGTTGCGGATGGGGCTGATGACAGTTTGTTCGCCCGTCGTGCCGGATTGGCGCGTTTCAGCATGAAGTTGGCCGATATGCTCGGCAATTTGCGTGATCGCGCTAACCACCAGGCCAAACAGCGTCAAGGCGGTGCCAGTTTCCGTCACCGCTTCGGCCTGCAGCAGCGGGTTGCGATAGCCGTCCTTGATTTGCAGCAGCAGTTGCAGCAAGCGTGGGTCGGGCTGCTTGGCGGCAGACTCGTCTTCGACCAAAGCGGTCAGACGGCGCAGCAGCGTCGCCAGGTTGCGCTCAGCCTTGCTGGTCGGCAACTCACCAAATTCTTCAAAATAACGCGCCGTCACCAGCTCCAGCGCCCGCAGGCAATGCAGCACCGCCGCCGTGCCCAGGTCGAAGCCCAGCGCCCGACCTGCCGCGTCCAGCTCCCGCCGCGCCGTGGCCGGCACATAATCTTGCAACGTCTCTGGCACCGCAAGGTGCGCGTTTTCCACCAAGTCAACCGCGCTATAGATGCCGCGCTGCGTGATAGGGAAGGCCACCATGCGCGCAAGTTCCGCCGCAAAGGCGCTTTCGAATTTCTGCAGCGCCAGTTCGATCAACGCCATTTCTTGCGCGTCAATTTTTTCTTCATGCGAAGGGAAGCGCAGCTGGCGGCTGGCCTGGTCAATGAAATATTTCTCAAACAGTGTGCTGATTTGCGTCAGCAGCTTCACCGCCTCGGGCTTGGCGAATTTTAGTTCGATGGGATCGCCCTTGATCAGCGCATCAAGCGACTTTTGGGCATCGGTCAGCGGCCCGAACAGATCGGCGATGCGCGCCTGGCTGCGGCTGTTGAAAATGCCGTAGAGCTTCGCGCCCAAATCATAGAAACGGTATTGTTGCAATTGCCGCATAAACTCCACCCATCTGTCGCACAGCCACGAGGTTCCAGCATCCTGCCGGCAACATCTTGACCGATTAGCGCGTTCTCGGCAGTCCCAACAAGCCATCAACGGCGGCCAAAATCTCAGCCGCACAGGAAATCGAGCAGGCCCTTTCGCGTCCCACGACTATACGTTTTCAGCCCTGGGCAGGCAATAACTTACACCGTTTCGTCCCCGAAATTCTTTTACCAAAATCTGGTATTGCGTTAACCATAAGGCAAGCATCGCGTCGGAGGCGGC
>CAZBSB010000059.1:0-11122 GCA_964494535.1 uncultured Rhodospirillales bacterium | reverse complement strand
GCATCGGCCGGCGGTGGATGACAATATGCCGCTGCCGCAAACCGGCTGCGCCACGCAGCGCAATCTGGCGCTGATGATCGCCGAACCGGCCGATCTGGTGGCGCCGGAACGCGTGGGGCCAGGCAGCGGCCAGCAGGCCGCGGCGGCCAAGCAGCGCTATCATGAAGGCAAAGTCTCCGGCCTCTATGACCCCAATAATCCACCAGCGCCCAAAGAATAGCTCATGTCCCGCTCCGCTGATGACGTGATTCTGCATAATGAGTTCATGGCTTTCGCCATGGATGACGGTTCCTGCGACGTGCTGCGCGGCTGGGTGGAACGGCAGGGCTGGCCGCAGGCCACCGTGCAGATGGGCGGCGCCGATTTATTCTGCGAGATGCTGGAGAAGGCCGCCCCGCCGCGCTTCGTGGTGATTGATCTGGACGGCCAGACCGGCCTCGTGGACATCTGCAGCCGCATGGTCAGCCTGGCCGGCGCCAATTGCCGCATCGTCGCCATCGGCAGCGTCAATGATATCGGCTTGTATCGCCAGCTGGTGGCGACAGGCATCATGGATTACCTCGTCAAGCCGCTCTATCACGAATTGCTGGATCAATCCTTGCGCCAAAGCCAGGAGCGCGCGCAAGCCAAAACCGGCGGCGGGGCGGAGCCTGAGTTAAAAACCTCGAAGCTCATCTATGTCATCGGCGCCCGTGGCGGCGTTGGCGCCACCACGTTGGCGGTCAATATCGCCTGGCAATTGGCCAATGAAGAAAAACTGCAAACCGCGCTGATTGATCTCGATCTGCAATTCGGCAACGGCGCCTTGGCGCTGGATGTGGAGCCGAGCCGCGGCCTGCGCGACATCGTCAGCTCGCCGACGCGGGTGGACAGTTTGATGGTTGCCAGCGCCATGATCGCCAGCGGCGGCAAACTTTCGGTGTTGAGCGCCGAGGAATCCGTGGAAGAGCCGGTGCAGATGGATGCCGGCGCTGTGCAGGCGGTGATGGAGGAGATGCGCGAGAATTTCGATTATGTGATCGTGGATGTGCCGCGCCATCTGGTGGCCACCCAGCGCCGGCTGATGGCGGAAGCCAGCGCCGTCATTGTTGTCACCGAGCAGTCGCTCGTCGGCATCCGCGATACGCTGCGGCTCAAAATGGCGTTGAAGAGCATTGATCCCACGCTGCCGTTGCTGGTGGTGGCGGCGCGCCACGCCAAAGATCGGCCGACGCATATTGACGCCGACACC
This sequence comes from uncultured Rhodospirillales bacterium, assembly GCA_964494535.1. Lineage (GTDB taxonomy): Bacteria > Pseudomonadota > Alphaproteobacteria > UBA9219 > RFNS01 > JAGOHT01. Next base: position 9,891 of record CAZBSB010000059.1, on the reverse strand, counting down.
TTCGAGAAAAAGACGCAAGGCAAGATTGATTTCACCGTGCCGGAAGAAAATAAGCAGGCGGTGGAAGCCGCCAATCTGGGCAAGACCATCAGCGCTCTGGCGCCTACCGGCGGCAGCGCCAAAGCCTATCGCGCCATCCTGCACCATCTCATCGGCAAAAAGGCCGAGGAAAAGAAGAAAGGCGGCTGGTTTGGCGGCAAGAGCGACAAAGGCGAAGCCGCCAAGGATAAAAAATGACGCCGCCGGACGACAGCGCCCGGATTGACACTTCGATCCGCGGCCTGCGGGAGCGCCTGCTGCCGCAATTGCGCGAGCGCATTCCGCCCGACAAAGCCGGCAATATGCCACGCGCCGAAATCGCTCAAATCGCCCGCGATGTCTGCACCCAATTCATGGCGCAGCGCGATCTGGCGCTGAACGCGCTGGATCAACGCGATTTGATCACCGCTCTCATCAACGGCTTTCTGGCCACCGCCGGCGGCGGCGCCGCTGCCGCCACGGTGAACCGCATGGACAGCGCGGTGGCGCCGCGCGCGGCGCCGGCCGCTGCGGCAGGCGCTGCGGCCACAGCGCCAACCGATGCGCCGCGCAGCATCGTGGCGTCCAACTCGGTGGATCAGGCCAAGCTGCGGCTGCAACCCATTTTGCTGGAGCGGATTGACACATCCGCCGCCGCCAAGATGGACAAGACCCAGCTGACGCATGACGTGACCGAACTGGTCAAGGATTTGCTGAACGAAACGCGCATCCAGCTCAACGCCGTGGAGCGGCAAGAACTCGTGGCGCGGCTGCTCGATGATATGCTGGGGCTGGGGCCGCTGGAGCCCTTGCTGGCCGACGAAGCGATTTCCGAAATCATGGTCAATGGCCCGAAGCAGGTCTATGTGGAGCAGCGCGGCAAGCTGACGCTGACCGGCGTGCAGTTCCGCGATAACGCGCATGTGCAGGCGGTGGCCACGCGCATCGTCACCGCCATCGGCCGCCGCATCGACGAAACCACGCCGCTGTGCGATGCGCGCCTGATGGATGGCAGCCGCGTCAACATCATCATTCCGCCGCTGGCGATTGACGGTCCCACCATCACCATCCGTAAATTCTCCAAGAAGAAAATCACGCTGGATACGATGCTGAAATTCAACAGCATCTCGTCCCAGATGGCTTCGGTGCTCCAAATCGCTGGTCGCGCGCGCTGCAACATCATCATCTCCGGGGGCACTGGCTCCGGCAAGACCACGCTGCTCAACGCGCTGTCCCAGATGATTGACCATGGCGAGCGCATCGTCACCATCGAAGACGCGGCGGAGCTGCAGCTGCAGCAGCCGCATGTGGTGCGCCTGGAAACAAGGCCTGCCAATCTGGAAGGCCATGGCGAAATCACCATGCGCGATTTGCTGAAGAACGCGCTGCGTATGCGCCCCGACCGCATCATCGTCGGCGAAACCCGCGGCGGCGAGGCGGTGGATATGTTGCAGGCCATGAATACCGGCCATGACGGTTCGCTCTCCACCGTCCACGCCAACCGGCCGCGCGAGGCGCTGATGCGCCTGGAAAACATGGTCGGCCTGGCCGGCATCAATCTCGCGCCTCGCGCTATCCGCATGCAGATCGCCTCAGCCGTGGACATGATCATCCAGGTCAGCCGGATGCGCGATGGCTCGCGCCGCATCACGCATATCTCCGAAATCACCGGCATGGAAGGCGAAGTCATCACCATGCAGGATTTGTTCACCGCCGAGGTGGAAGGCGAGGCGATGGACGGCAAGCTGAAGGTCAATTTCGTCAATCACGGCCTGCGTCCCGCCTTCCTGCCCAAGGCGCAATATTTCAATCTCGACCGTCAACTGCTGGAGATCATTGCCCAACGATGAGCAAGGCCATCAGCCGCCGGCTTGATCGCGTCACCGGTCAGGCGCCGGAAAAACCGAAAGTCAAAGGCGAGCCGCTGAATTTGCGCAAAAGCTCGGGCGAGAGCGCCATTCCGCTCGTCAACAAACTCGTGCAGAAAATCCTCAAGAATCCCGAACAGGTGCGACTGCGTCTGGAGCAGACCGGGCGCAGCGTCACTCTGGGCGAATATGTCCTGCTCAATCTGGTGATGATCATCATCTTCTACATGCTGTGCAACTATCTGCTTAACTGGGGTGCGCTGCGCTCGCTAGGAGGCGGGTTGGCAGCGGGCATCTATCTGCCGCATGTGATCGTCAAGTTTCTCGGCAAGCGGCGCATCGCCAAATTTTTGAAATATTTTCCTGAGTCCATAGACACCATGTGCCGCGGCTTGCGCTCCGGTTTACCGATCACGGAATCCATGGCCGCCGTGGCGCGGGAATTGCCCGATCCGGTGGGGCTGGAATTCAACCGCATCACTGATGCTGTGCGCCTCGGCCAATCGCTGGAGCAAGCGATGTGGGAAGTCTCGCGCCGCATTGATACGCCGGAATTTCGCTTCATGATCATCGCCATGGCCATCCAGCGCGAAACCGGCGGCAATCTGGCGGAAACGCTGGGCAACCTGGCCGATCTGCTGCGCAAGCGCCGGCAGCTGCGCCTCAAAATCCGCGCGCTGTCGTCTGAGGCGCGGGCAAGCGCGATGATCATCGGCTCGCTGCCTTTCCTGATGTTTCTTATTCTGTTCCTCATCAACCGCGAATACATCATGCAGATGATCATCACGCCGCAAGGGCGCAAGATGCTTTATCTCGCTGCCGGCTTGATGATTTTCGGCCACGGCATCATGTCCAAGATGATCAGGTTCGAGATATGAATTTCCTGCGCGACGCCGGCAATACGCTTTGGCTCTACGGCCTCGTCGGGGTCGTCGTGGTGTGGATCATCTGGAAAGTGCTGCTCGACACCAACCCGCTGGAAGCGCGGCTGCGCGCCGTGAGCGAACGGCGCAAGGAACTCGCCAAAGAGGTGCAAAAGCGCCCCAGCCGCCGCGCCAAGGACAAAACTAAGCAAAATAATCTCGTCAAGCGCCTCGCTACGTTGCTGAAGCTGCAAAAACCCGGCGGCGGCATGAGCGAGTTGAAACTCAAGCTGTATCGCGCCGGCTATCGCGGCAAAGACGCGGTTTCGGCCTATATCATCAGCAAACTGGCGCTCAGCGGCGGCCTGACGTTGTTTTTTGGTTTTCTGTCGCTGGCCGGCGGCAATTATAAAGATAAACCCGGGCAGACGGTGCTGTTTGTCATCGCGCTGGCGCTGTTTGGCTGGCTGCTGCCCGCCATTCTGGTGAAGAACAAGGCGCAGAAGCGGCAGATAGAATTACGCAAGGCGATGCCGGACGCGCTCGACCTCATGGTCATTTGCGCCGAAGCGGGGCTGAGCCTGGATGCCAGCCTGGATCGCGTGAGTCGCGAGATCGGGCAGACTTACCCGATTTTGGGCGAGGAATTCACGCTGACTTCGGTGGAGCTTGGCCTGCTGCCGGAGCGCAGCAAAGCCTTGCAAAACCTGGCCGAGCGGGTGGAGTTACAGTCGGTGCTGTCGCTGGTCAACACGCTCATCCAGACCGAACGTTACGGCACGCCGCTGGCGCAGGCGCTGCGCGTGCTGGCCGGCGAAATGCGCGACGAGCGCATGATGAAGGCGGAAGAAAAAGCCGCGCGGCTGCCCGCGACCATGACGGTGCCGATGATTTTGTTCATCCTGCCCACTTTGTTCATCATCATCATCGGCCCGGCCGCCATCAAGGTGATCGCGACCATGTCCTATAAATAGCGCCGTGCCGTTTGTTGATCGTGCTTTGTGGCGTCGTGTGCTGATTCTAGCCGGTCTTGGCGCGTCGCTGGCCTTGCTGGCTTTGTGGCTGGTGGCGGGCGCTTTGGTGGCACCCAGCTTGCGGACGATCGTGCCGCCGACCGATCTGCCGGTCGAGGCCGTTGTTCTGGCCAGCGGCACCGGAACGCAAATCCACGGCTGGTTTATCGGCGGACAGCAAGGTCGCGGCGTCGTGCTGCTCCTGCATGGTGTGCGCGCCGACCGCACGGCGATGCTGGCGCGGGCGCGGTTTCTGCACACTGCCGGCTATCACGTGATGCTGATTGACCTGCAGGCGCATGGCGAAAGTGTCGCGCCTTTCATCACCTTCGGCGCGCTGGAAGCCGAGGGTGTGACGGCGGCACTGAACTATCTGGCACAACGACTCCCTGGAGAGCCGATTGGCGCCATCGGTGTTTCGCTGGGCGGCGCCGCGCTGATAATATCGGAGCCACGGGGAAAAGTGGCGGCAGTGGTGTTGGAGTCTGTGTATCCGACCATTGAATTGGCGGTGAGCAATCGTCTGGAAAATACGTTGGGATCGCCTGGAGCCTGGCTCGCGCCCTTGCTGTTGTGGCAGCTAGCGCCGCGCACCGGCGTCGCTCCGGAGCGGCTGCGTCCGGTTGAGCATATCGCCCATCTCGGCGCGCCGCTGCTTCTGCTCCATGGCGATGCCGACCGTTCGACGCGGCTGCCGGAAGCCCAACAGCTGTTTGCCGCCGCGCAGGAGCCCAAGGCCATGTGGGTCATCAAAGGAGCCGCGCATGTGGATTTGCACCGTTTTGCCGGCGCTGAGTATGAGCGTCGCGTTATAGAGTTTTTTGCAGCGCACCTAAAAAACTGAACGAGCTTGAGCAACGCGCTGTCAGCGCATGGCAAAATATCTGTGCGGACGGCAACGCCATCACTGCGCTGTTATGTCATACTGTCATGCTGGGCAGGATTGATTAGCCTGAGCCGATGATTGACTTTGCTGCCCTGCAATCGGCCTCCGTCACGCGTGAACCGTTTTGCTACTTCAGCGTCGGCTCGGTGCTGGGCACAGCGGATCTCGCCGCAGTGGCGCGGGACTTTCCGGCCATCAGCCAGCCCGGCATCTTCCCGCTGAGCAGCCTGCACTATGGCGGCGCCTTCGCGCGCCTGATAGAAGCGGTCCGCAGCCCGCGTATGGCGGCGCTGATGGCGGAAAAGTTCGCCGTCGATCTCCAGGACAAGCCGTTGATGATCACGGTGCGCGGCCACTGCCAGCGCAAGGACGGGCGTATCCACTGCGATTCCAAGGACAAGATCGTCACCTGCCTGCTTTACTTGAATGACGCGACCTGGGACCAGCAGGGCGGCAGGCTGCGCCTGCTGCGCAGCCAGCATGATATGGATAGCGTGCTGGCGGAAGTGCCGCCGGCTGGCGGAAATTTCGTGGCCTTCAAGCGCGCGGACAATTCCTGGCATGGTCACGCGCCGTTCGAAGGGCCGCGGCGCTATATCATGTTCAACTGGGTGCAGTCCGAGGCGACGTTGGCCAAAAATCTCGGGCGCCACAAGCTTTCGGCCTTCTTCAAGAAATTCTTGCCGTCCAGTGCCGAGCAATATTAAAGAGAGGACGATCCGGCGATGACACAAGCACAGCGTAAAGCGCTACCCGCGGCTGGGCTGGCCGACGTGACGGCCAGCGCATTGCAATGTTTTGCCCAGTGCCGTCACGTCGCGGCGCCCTATGACCATTGGCTGCTGGCCGATGTTTTGCCGCCGGACATTGTGAGCGCCGTCACCGAGCTGCCGTTCGCGCCGCCCCAGGCAGCGATCTTCAGCGGCCGCCGCGAAACCAACAATGCCAGCCGCATCTATTTCACGCCGGAGAATCAGCGCCGGCATCCGGTCTGCGCCGCGGTGGCGGGCGCCTTCAACGCACCGGCCGTGAAGACGGCCTTGCAAAAATTGACCGGAGCCGACCTTTCCACCGGGCATCTCCGCGTCGAATATTGCCAGGATGAGGATGGCTTCTGGCTGGAACCGCACCGCGATATCGGCGTCAAACTCTTCACGATGCTGGTCTATCTCTCGGACGACCCAGCGCTGCATGACGCTGGAACCGACATTTACGACGCCACGCCGGAGCATAATCTGGTCGCGTCGGTGCCCTACGCCCCCAACCAGGGCCTGATTTTCATTCCAGGCGACAATACCTGGCACGGTTTCACCAAGCGCCCTATCCGGGGTCTGCGCCGGTCCCTAATCATCAATTACGTTTCAGACGGCTGGCGCGATAAGTGGGAACTGGCCTATTGAGGCGCGGCGGCGCCGTCTTTGGGTGACGCCAGAATGTCGATGCGCACCGTAACGGGATATTTCACCCAACCGTCACTCACGAATTCGCCCTGACCGATGCCGAAGACATTGCGCTGCAGGATCACGCTGCCGGTCGCGCGCGTCTTGCCGTCAGGTTGACGCGCCAGCGTGAAGGGCAATTGCATCTTCTGAGTCACGCCGCGGATGGTCAGTTGGGCGTCGGCCACATAGTTATCCGCGCCGGCCGCAGCGGTGATGCGTTCGGTCGTGAAAGTCGCCTGCGGAAAACCGGCGGAGTCAAACCAGGCGGCGCCCGGCAGGGCGGCATCGCGCTCGTCCGAGCCGGCGAAGATGCTGGCGGTGTCAACCGTGACGGCAATCTTGCTGTTGGCCAGATCGTCCGGGCTGAAGCGGATGTCCGCCGAAAATTTTTTGAAGCCGCCGGCGAAAGTCTCGTCGCCTTGCTGTGCGGTGAAACTCAGTTTGCTGGTGGCTTCATCCATCACCCATTCCTGTGCCGCCTGGCCGGGGGCGGCCTGCAGACAGAGCGCGGCAAATGCAAGTGCGGCGGATTTATGAAACACGAGATTGTCCTCTCAAAGCGCGTAAGATGCCCTGCGCCCAGCGCGGCGCCATGCGGAGCAGTACATCGTTCTTCAGCAGGAAATGGTGCTTGGCGGCGGCGCCCAGATGCAGGCACAACAGACCGATCATGATGAAGGCCATAGTCTCATGCAATTCGTCCGGCACGCCTTGGAAAAATGGCAGATGGGGTAGGGGAACTACGCCGAATAACACGGTCGGGATTTTCAGGGGCGAGGTGGAGACACCGAGCCAACCGACCAGCGGCATGCCGATCATCAGGAGGTAAAAAGCCAGCCGCACCGTATGCGCCAACCCGATTTCCCATTTCTTGCTCTCCGGCGGCAGTGCCGGCACCGGCGTTAACAAGCGCCAGAGCAGGCGCAGCAGGCTCAGCGCCAGCACGGTGATGCCGAAAGATTTGTGCAGCTGAAAGATTTTATATTTCAGCGCCGTATTCTCCAGCTCGCCCATGATGAAGCCGCTGGCCAGCAGCCCCAAGATAAGGATGGCGATCAGCCAGTGCAGGCTAATCGCCACGTTATTATACCTTTCAGGTGTCGGCCGCGTCATTCCGCCTGCAGCTCGGTCTCGATGATCAGCTGCACATTGTCGCCGACATTCGGCAGCCACTGCGCCGCGCCGAAGTCCGAGCGCTTGATGACGCCGTTGGCGCTGAAGCCGATGGTCTGCTTCTTGTTCATCGGGTGCGGCCCAACGCCGTTCAGCGTCACATCCAGCGTCACCGGCTTGGTCACGCCGCGGAAGGTCAAATCGCCGGTGATGGTGCCGCGATTGGGCGCCGTCTGCTCCAGTTTGGTGGCTTTGAAGGTGATGCTGGGATGTTCGGCGACGTTAAACATATCTTTGCCACGCAGTTCATCATCCAGTTTCTTCAGATTCACATCTACGCTTGCGGCATCAATGGTCACATCCAGCGTCGTTTTGGCCAAATCCTTGGGGTCAAGCACTACTTTGCCTTCGATTTTGTTAAAACGTCCCAGGTAACCAGAGAAGCCGAGATGCGAAACGCGGAAAATCACATTGGTGTGGCTGGGATCAATCACATAGGTTCCGGCCACGGCGTTGGCGAGATCAACCACCGCCGGCGCGGCCACCTTTTCGGCCACCGCCGTCGCCACTTTTTCAGCGGCTTTTTCAGCAACGGCTTCCACTGCCTTTTCTGCGGCTTGCGCCGGCAGCGCCAGCGCTAATGTTCCCAGCAAAGCGAGGGTCGTGATGGTTTTTGACATCGGGGGAATCTCCATGTTTAGGCGGGGGTAAGGCGGAGTCGGCATTGAACGCCGATGATAAGATAGAATATCCGCGCCAAACATCAAGCGCGGCGTCATGATGGTTGCCGCAGTGAAACTATTGCCGGCGTTGACCACGGGCAGCGAGGCAGGATATTCAGGGCTGTATAAAGCAAGGTGAACATGAATTTATTTGCCGTTTCATTGCATATTGACCGGCCGGATGCCGCGCTCAGCCGCCAGAGCAGCGCACTCGTTCGCGTCGCGCCGCAGCAAGACTGGTCGGCGGCGTTGAAGGAAATCACCGCGCGCACCGCAGGCCCGTTTGGCTCGGCCATTCTCGGCTTGCACGACAAGGCGCATGGCTCGGAATATTTTCATTATACCGCCATTGCGCATCGTCGCCAGCCGGACGGCAGCCTCATCCAACCGGCCAATGCGGCGGACGCACTCTACAAACCCGGGGGCTTTGAAGCTCTAAACGATATTCTATCGCGCCGTGTGGCAGCTGAAGTGGTGATTCATCTTCCCGGCGCCTTGCGCGCCGATGATCATCTCTATCTACCGGTTTCCGCCGCAGCTCATGCTCGTATGCGCGCAGCCGTGGCGCTCACCGCTATCAATCCGCCGCCCTATCATTTGGTGCAGCAAAACTGCGCCACTTTTGGCCGGGACATTATGCGCAATGGTGGGGTCAGCTTGCCGGCATTGCCCCAATCGGTCGCCGCCGGGCCGCGCCGGCTGCAGACTCCCGCGCATTGGTCGGTGGCCATTCAAGCCGTCGCGCGGACGGGTGATTCTCCAAACCACATTGCGCTGTCAGGCAAACCGCTGTTGTTGGGAAATTACACGCCTTAAGCGTCAGAGTTGCGTTGTATTGCGCGCGGACGTGGCGGCCAATTGGGATTGAACCGCTGCAAAATCCTGTCTTCCACCAGGCGCCAGAACGGCATCGGTGCCGTGAGGATGAGCTGGATTGCTGAGAACAATCGCCGTTGTTTGAGCGCGGCGCGCAGCCGGTCAAAGCGCGCCAGAGCGGCGATGTCGCGGCCGCGTTGCACCAGTAATATGCGTTGTGTTGGCTTCAGTTTGTCCTGCAGCGTTTGTAGCCCATAAGCATTAATCTGCTCCAACAGCGCGAAATCATAGGGTTTCCGTTCGTCTTGCGCCCATTGTTTTGAAATCGTGCCGAAGGGCTGCAGATAATAATAGAGCGGTTCCGGCACCAAACGCGCCCGGCCGCCCGCCGTGAAGAAGGTGAGCAGGATGAGAAAATCCTCGCCGACTTTCGCCGGTTCGTAATAGTGGATAGCGTGTTCGCGCAGAAAATCGGCACGGAACATTGGCTTCAACATGCCGTAATCAAAAGCGGCAATCGCGTCCGCCGCCGCCAAAAATTCTTTTAGCCCCAACGTGGCAACTGGCTGTGTAACCGGAAACGCCGTGCCGGCAATCTTGTTGGCTTTGCCGTCAAAGAAAAATTGGTTGTCTGCCACCATCTGCACATCGTCGCCGGCGGCAGCCAACAATTTCTCCAATCGATCCGGCGCATACCAGTCATCAGCATCCAGCAGCGCGATCCAGGCACCGTGTGCCGCCGCCGTGCCGACATTCATCGCGTTGGGCTTGCCACGATTCTCCGGTAAATGCAGCACGCGGATGCGCGGGTCGGCCGCCGCCAGCCGGTCGGCCAGGGCGCCGGTGGCGTCCGGCGAGGCGTCGTTGACGATCAGTAGCTCCCAGTCCTGAAAAGACTGCTGGCGCACCGATTCAACGGCTTTTTCCAATGTCGCCAAAGCCTTATAGGCCGGAGTGATCACGGAGATTAAGGGTGGCGCTGGAGTCATGCTCGGCCGCTACTTGGTGAAAATCTGCGTAACCATAGCGTGCAACGGCGTGACGTAAAGGTTTTACTTTCAGCAAAAAATGGTAAACTCAAAGTGATACAACTCTTGCCCCGAGGACATCATGGTTGCCACGCCGCCGAAAGACAAAAAGCCAACCCAGG
>CAZBSB010000058.1:3231-11308 GCA_964494535.1 uncultured Rhodospirillales bacterium | reverse complement strand
AATAGATGATTTTGCGCTGCGGCCAGTCGGCCAGATGTTTCAGCAAGTCCGGCTGGTCTTCCGGCAGCACCAGCGCTTCGCCGGGCTGCGGCTGCAGGCTGTCTAACCCGATGATGGGCGCCGCGCTGTCAAACCAGGCGGGGCGGAGGCTGCCTTTCTCGCACACCACGGCCTCGAAGCCGTCTCGGCGCAGGCTTTCCGCCATGCGGAAAGTGTATTTGATGCCGCCATTGATTTTGCTGGCCGGGGCGCAAAGAAAAACGATACGCATCGCGCCCCCGCGTGGCTAGGCTGGCTTAACGGTCGGCTTCGGCGTCTTCATCCTCGATCTCGACCACGTCTTCCAGCTCAGCCTCCTCGTCGCCCAGCTCGCCGGCATCTTCGATTACGGCTTCTTCGCCCTTGCCTTGACCGGGTTCGATATCGTCAATCTCTTCTTCCGGCGCATTGTCTTGCGCTTGTTGCTTGCGTTTGTCGTCCGCTGCGGCGCGGCGCCGCACTTTCAGCACGGATTCGGGGTCAAAGACCGTGCCGCAATTGGGGCAGACTGGGGGTTTCTTCTTCATGTCGTAATAGCGCGTGCTGCAGCTAGGGCAAATGCGCTTCAGACCCCACTCCGGTTTCGTCACGCCAAGACCTCCAGAAAGATTTGTCAATTCAACTGAATATGGCCAATATGCTGCCCGCGGTGGCCGATCGCATCGGGCGGGGTCATGTGCCATGAAATGCGTGGCAAGTCAAAGGCTTTGGTAACGAATAGGTGGCGTATGGGGGTGGCGGTGATGGCAGAAGGTAAACAGGCAGTGCCCCTGGTTTCACGCCGTTGCGGGGCCTTACGTGGCGCGCTGACGCCGCCGGGCGACAAGAGCATCTCCCATCGGTCGCTGATGCTCGGCGCGGTGGCCGAAGGCCAGACGGTGATTCACGGCATTCTGGAGGGCGAGGATGTGTTGAACACGGCCGCCGCCATGCGGGCGTTGGGCGCGCAGATTACCAAACGGCCGGACGGTGTTTGGGAAGTCACCGGCGTGGGGGTTGGGAAGTTCAAGGAGCCGGCCGAGACTTTGGAGATGGGCAATAGCGGCACCTCGACACGTCTGCTGATGGGGCTGCTGGCCACACAAGCCATCACCTGCAAGTTTGACGGCGATGCCAGCCTGCGCAAGCGCCCCATGGGGCGCGTGATGGATCCGCTGGTGATGATGGGCGCCAATTTCATGAGCCGCGACGGCGGCCGGTTGCCAATCACCATGATGGGGGCGGCGCGGCCGCAGCCTATTACTTACCGTTTGCCGGTGGCCTCGGCGCAGGTCAAATCCGCTATTTTGCTGGCGGGGCTCAACACGCCCGGTGACACGGTGGTGATTGAACCCGTGCCGACGCGCGATCATTCTGAAATCATGCTCCGCCAGTTTGGGGCCAAGCTGGATATTTGGACCGAGGCAGACGGGGCGCAGCGTATTACGCTGCACGGGTCGGCGGTTTTGCAGGGGCAGGAGGTGCATGTGCCGGCGGATCCCAGTTCAGCAGCCTTTCCTCTGGTGGCGGCGCTGTTGTGTCCTGGATCAGAGTTGGTCTTGCGCCAAGTCGGCACCAATCCGCGCCGCACCGGCCTCATCAAGACGCTGCAGGAAATGGGGGCGGCCATGCCAATGCACCCTGTGCCGGCGGCGGGAGAAGGACGTGCCGATATTCTCGTCAAACACAGCGCGCTCACAGCGGTGGATGTGCCGGCGGAACGCGCGCCGAGCATGATTGACGAATACCCCATCCTGGCCATCGCGGCCGCCTGCGCCAATGGCACCAGCCGGATGCGCGGTCTCGGCGAGTTGCGCGTCAAGGAAAGCGACCGGCTGGCGATGATGGCGCAAGGGCTGCAGGCGGCGGGCGTGAAGGTGGAGATTGAAGGCGATGATCTGATTGTTCATGGCACCGGCCGTCCGCCGCGGGGCGGGTGCGTGGTGGCAACGGCGATGGATCACCGGATTGCCATGAGTTTCCTGGTGCTGGGCATGGCCGCGGACGAGCCGGTCAGCATTGACGATGGCGGCTTCATTGATACCAGCTTCCCTGGCTTTGTCAGCTTGATGAACGGCGCCGGTGCCGCTATTGGCCGCTAGGGCTTATTGCCGGATGGCGCGCATGTCAATGCGGACGGCGCCCAGATCGCCGCGCGATTTATTGTTACTGTCCACTGGCGCCATGCCGAAATCGCCGAGCAGAAAGTTGATGTTGAGCGACATGCCGATGGAGCCCTTGTCGCCGAATAAGATATTCCCACCATCCACGAAATGCAGGCGCGCTTGAATTTTCACCGGCCCCGTAATGCCGCGCAGTGTCATATAGCCTTCAAGCGTTGTCGTGTTGTCGGCGCCGAACGTTGCCGGCTGAGTGCTGAACAGCACGATTTCCTCGAACTCGTTGATGCTCAAGGCTGTGCGCGCGATCAAAATCCAGGTTAAATCTTTATCGGGCGAAGACACGCTGCCGGCGGCGATGGAGGCGCGCAGGTTGGTTATCGTCCGCTTTTCCTTGTTGAAATGGAACGCGGAAGTCGCGTTAGAAAAACGCGCGAAGGCGTTGGTGTTGAGATTGACATAGTCCTGGCTGAATTTCTCGCTGTAACTGATCTGCAGCCCGGAACTGATATTGGTCGGCGGCGCGTAATAGGATTCGGTATCGGCGGCCGCGGCGGGCATCGCCCACAGGCTCAGCAAAGCACAAAGGCAAAAAACCAGGCTTGGCCGCTTACGCGCCAGGTTGAAAATAGTGGTGCCAGCAAACATCCGTCATTTCTCCACGCGATTAGGCAATGAGGCTGACACGATAATCTTCGATGACCTGGTTGGCCAGCAGCTTGTCCGCCATGGCCGCCGCCTGCGCTTTGGCTGCCGCTTGGTCAGTTATAGCCAACTCAATCTCGATGGTCTTGCCCACCCGCACATCCGTCACACCGTCAAACCCCAACCCCTGCAGCGCATGAGCCACGGCCTTGCCTTGCGGGTCTAACACGCCGGCTTTCAAAGCGACATCAACGCGCACTTTCATACTGTCTCATCCGTTTCTGTCTTTTTGATGTTCTTCTCATTCTGGCCCTGTTCCGGCATGATGCCGAGGCGGCGGGCGACTTCCTGATAGGCTTCCTCGACCTTGCCCAAATCCTGCCGGAAGCGGTCTTTGTCCAGCTTCTCGTTGGATTTGACATCCCAGAGGCGGCAATTGTCGGGGCTGATTTCGTCCGCTAGAATAATGCGCATCTCGTCATTGTCCCAGATGCGGCCGAATTCCAGCTTGAAATCCACCAGGCGCAGGCCGATGCCGAGGAACAAGCCGGACAAATAGTCATTGACGCGCAGGGACAGCGCCATGATCTCGTCCAGCTCCTGCGCCGCCGCCCAGCCGAAAGCGGTGATATGTTCTTCCGAGACCATGGGGTCGTTGAGCTGGTCATTCTTGTAATAAAATTCCACGATGGAGCGGGGCAGGTTGGTGCCTTCCGGTACCCCGAAACGTCGGCTCAACGATCCGGCCGCGATGTTCCGCACCACCACTTCAATCGGAATGATTTCAACCTGGCGGATGAGTTGTTCACGCATATTGAGGCGACGAACGAAATGCGTCGGCACACCAATTTCGCCCAATTTGACCATCAGATATTCGGAGATGCGGTTGTTCAGCACCCCTTTGCCGGTGATGGTGCCGCGTTTGGCGCCGTTGCCGGCCGTGGCATCGTCCTTGAAATATTGCACCAGCGTGCCGGGTTCGGGGCCTTCGAACAGAACCTTGGCCTTGCCTTCGTAGATTCGGCGGCGTCGCGTGAGACGAAAGTTCATCTTTTCCAGCAATATCAAGGGAAAACACACAACGGCGTTGGCCGCTGCTCAGCAATAAAATAGCACCGACGGCAGGGGGGTGCAACCCTTCGGCAAAATATCCTGCAAAGCACAAAGAGCTTGGATTCAAAGGTTTGTTTGGTTAAACAAGGCGCCGGAACGTGAAAATAGAGAGGAGCAAGCCATGACATCGTTGGATGACCGCAAGAGCGCTTTTGAGAATAAATTTGCTCATGATCAGGATTTGCGTTTCCGGGTTGAGGCGCGGCGCACCAAATTGCTGGGGCATTGGGCGGCCGGCGTGATGGGTTTGAGCGGCGAAGCAGTGGAGCAATATGCCAAAAGCCTGGTGGCTGCCGATATGGCCGAAGCGGGATCAGACGATGTGCGCCGCAAGCTGGTGGCCGATCTGGCGACCAAGGGCATGACGCCGGAATCCGTGCAGCTGGACAAGAAAATGGCCGAGTTCCTTGAGGTCGCCAAAACCCAGATCATGGCGGCTTAATCTGTAGTCGCTGCGGCGCTTGCGCGGATGCCGCCGCTCGGCTAAACACCGCCCGCACTCTCACGCAGGAACAGCTTGATGAACGAAACAGTCTCGTCCGCCACCGCCACAGACGCCGTCATCATCGGCGCCGGTCCGGTTGGGCTGTTCGCGGTGTTTGAGTTGGGCTTGAATGACATCAAATGTCATCTGGTGGATATTCTGGACAAGCCCGGCGGTCAATGCGCGGAATTGTATCCCGAGAAGCCGATTTATGACATTCCGGCCGTGCCCGTCTGCACGGGGCAGGAACTGACCGACCGGTTGTTGGAGCAAATCAAGCCTTTCAACCCGGTGTTTCACTTCGGCCAGATGGCGGAAAGCCTGCAGCAGACGCCAGAAGGCTTGTGGCGGCTGACGACGGACAAAGGTACGGTGATTGAAGCGAAAATCGTCGTCATTGCCGCCGGCGGCGGCAGCTTTGTGCCGAAGAAACCGCCCATCAAGAATATCGAAGCCTATGAAGATCGCTCGGTGTTCTATGCCGTGCGAAAAATGGACGCGTTTCGCGGTAAAGACCTGGTCATCGCCGGCGGCGGCGACAGCGCGCTGGATTGGGCGATCAATCTGCAACCGGTCGCCAAGTCGCTCACGCTGGTGCATCGCCGCGATGAATTCCGCGCGGCGCCGGACAGCGTGGCGAAGATGCGTGCCCTGGTGGCGGCCGGCAAGATGCAGCTGAAGATCGCGCAAATCCTGGATGTGAAGGGGGCGGATGGCCAGATTGCCGCCGTGGCCGTGAAGGACGATACGGGCGCTGCGACTGACCTGGCGTGCAACGCCATGCTGGCTTTTTATGGTCTGACGATGAAACTGGGGCCGGTCGCCAGCTTCGGCGTCAATCTGCATGAGAATCTCATCCCCGTGAACACGGCGGATTTCGAGACCAACGTGCCGCGCATTTTCGCCATCGGCGATATCAACAACTACCCCGGCAAGCTGAAGCTCATTCTTTCCGGTTTTCACGAGGCGGCCTTGATGGCAAAACGGGCTTTTACCTATGTTTATCCCGACCGGCGCTATCGCTTCCAATACACCACCAGCAGCAGCGATTTGCAGGGCAAGCTGGGCGTGAAAGAAGAAGCGCCAGCTTAGCGCGGCAGTCATAGCAACACGGAGATAATAATGCATATTGTGGTGACAGACACGACGGGCAAAGAGCATCAACTGAAAGCCGAGGAAGAATGGAGCGTGATGGAAATCATCCGCGAAGGCGGCTTGCCGATTCTGGCGCAATGCGGTGGCTCCTGCGCCTGCGCCACCTGTCATGTCTATGTTGACGCCGCCTGGAAAGCCAAGCTGCCGGAGCCGAATGAAGAAGAAATCGGCATGTTGGACGGCGCGTTTGAGGTGAATGAGGATTCACGCCTGGCCTGCCAGATTGTGTTTAACGGCAAGCTGGATGGGCTGAAGATCAAGCTGGCGCCGGGTTCGGTCTAAACAGCAGACTTGTCATCAGCCAGCGCTGGCCTTATTCTCGGCGCATGGGCTTTATCCGGGCATTTGTAGCTTTAGCGCTGCTGCTGGCCATCATGGCCACCGGAACAGCGGCTGCGCAGAATTGCCATATGCGCCAAGGTGCGGCGCTGGCCAAGCCGTCGGTCGTGGCCGCGCAGCCAGCGGCAATACAAGCCACTGAATTGGCAAAAGCTGCAGAATCACAGCAGTTGAGCGACGCGGCTGGCGCCTTGCAGGGCAATTGCTGCACGAAAGTCATGGCCGCGTGCTGCGCCGTCGGGGTCTTGCCCGGTGCCGCGTTCGCGCCGCGGCGTTTGTCGTTTGCTACGCTGACCTATCCGCAGTTGACGCAACGGCTGCAGCCCTTCGTGCCAGGCACTGATCTGCGCCCGCCCATTTTGGCCTGAAAAATCGCCGTTTTAACGTCGCATTTTTCCGCCAGAGTGGAGTTTTGACCCATGTTTATGTTTCGCGCCGCGGGGCTGTGCCTGGCGTTGCTGGCCAGCCCTACAGTGCTGGCCGCCACTTATGATCTGATCATCGAACAAAAGTCTATCGTCGCCGATGGGCGCACGGTGCCGGTTATGGCCATCAATGGCCAGGTGCCGGGGCCGGAATTGCGCTGGCGGGAAGGGGAGAGCGTGACCATCAAGGTCACGAACCGCCTGCCGGAGCCGACCTCGCTGCATTGGCATGGGTTGTTGTTGCCGGGCGCCATGGACGGCGTGCCGGGTTTGAACGGCTATAACGCCATCGCGCCCGGCGCGACCTTTACCTACCATTTCCCCATTCGCCAGGCCGGCACCTATTGGTATCATTCCCATTCCGGCGGGCAGGAGCAGTTGGGCATTTATGGCGCCATCGTTATTACACCGGCCAAGGGCGAGACGGTCAAAGCGGAGCGCGATTATGTGGTGATGCTGTCCGACCTGACGGCGGAGTCGCCGCAGCGCATTCTCCGCAACCTGAAAGTTGACGCCGGTTATTACAACCGCGGCCATCGCACGGTCGGCGACTTTTTCCAAGACGTTGCGCGCCGGGGGCTGGGCGCGACGCTGGATGATCGCTGGGATTGGGGCATGATGCGGATGGAGCCGACTGATCTGGCGGATGTCAGCGGCTACGCGCATCTCATCAACGGGCAGACGGCGGCGGCCAATTGGACGGGGCTGTTCAAGGCGGGCGAGAAGGTGCGCTTACGCTTCATCAACGGTTCGGCCATGAGTTTTTATGATGTCAGCATTCCCGGCCTCAAACTCATCGTGACGGCGGCGGACGGCCAGCCGGTGCAGCCCGTGCCGGTTGACGAATTTCGCATCGGCGTGGCGGAGACCTATGACGTCATCGTCACGCCGGCGGCAGACAAAGCCTATACGATTTTGGTCGAACCGTTGGATCGCGATGGTTATGCCCGCGGCACCTTGGCGCCGCGCGCCGGCATGACCGGCGCTATGCCGACGCTGCGCCGCCGTACGCTGCTGACCATGGCGGATATGGGCATGGCGCATGGCGGCCATGCGATGATGGGGCATGATGGCGCCAGCGCCGCAGGCAGCCATGTGATGCCGGACGGCACTGTGATGGCCAATGACGCGATGGGAGAAGCCAAGATGGATCATAGTGCCCATGCCGGCCACGCCATGGCGCCTCCGGTGTCTGATGACGCGCCGCCATTGGGTTGGGTGGATGCTGATACGCCGCCTGGCAATCGCATGTTGGCCTATGCCGATCTCAAAGCCGCGACTATCCAGCCTGACCAGCGGCCGCCGCGGCGCGAGATTGAGGTGCGCCTGGGCGGCAATATGCAGCGTTATATCTGGACGCTCAACGGGCAGACGACGGAGAAGGCGCGGCCGATTGAGTTGAACTATGGCGAACGTGTACGGCTGAAATTCATCAACGAGACGATGATGGCGCATCCCATGCATCTGCATGGCATGTTCGTGCAGCTGGAGAATGGCCAGGCCAAGGAGCGCTTGCCCAACAAGCATGTGGTGGTGGTGCCGCCCGGGCAATCCTACAGCGTTTTGCTCACTGCCGATGAGCCTGGCGAATGGTCATTCCATTGCCACCTGCTCTATCACATGAGCAGCGGCATGATGACCAAGCTCGTGGTGGCGCGGCTCAGTGCCGACAAGAAGGGAGGCCGGCCATGAAGCGCGCTGGTTTGACCTTCCTGCTGTTGGCGGCGCCTTATGCCGCCGTCGCGGCGGAGCCACATCATGCCGCGCCGCATCCGCAT
>CAZBSB010000058.1:0-3195 GCA_964494535.1 uncultured Rhodospirillales bacterium | reverse complement strand
CAGGGCGGCTTGGTCACGTGGGATGTTGCGGCCTGGGTTGGTGATGACACCCATCGGTTATATGCGCGTTCGGAAGGCGAATATCGCGGCCGCCGCTTCGAGCAGGCCGAGCTGTGGGGGCTTTATCGCCGTCCCATCGGCGATTTCTGGGATGTAGCGGTCGGCTATCGCCGCGATGTCGAGCCGCGCGCGCATAACCAGGCGGTGCTGGGCGTCTTCGGCATGATGCCGCTGTTCATCTTCGTGGGCGATCGCGGCGACGTGGCGGCGCGGCTAGAGCATCATCTGGAATTGCCCATCATGCAAACGCTGATTGCCGCGCCGCATCTGGAGTTCAATTTCGCGGCGCAAAACAGCGGCCGCTACCATCACAGCGCCGGTCTGGTAACGGCCGAGATGGGGTTGCAGCTGCGTTATGACGTGACGCGGAAATTCGCGCCCTATCTTGACTTGAATTATGAACGCACTGCCGGCGCTGCTGCGGATCATGCGCGGGAAGAAGGGGAAGATGTCGGAGATTTCACGGCGCGCTTGGGCGTGAAATTCTGGTTTTGAGCAAACAGCAAGAGGGAGCAACAGACGTGCAGAAAAATATCCATCAATGGGTTCTGGGTTTATGCCTTGTTTCCGGCCTGGCCTGGGCGGGTGGCGGCCACCATGCGGAGACGCCTTATGGCAAGTCTGGCACGGCGGGCAAGATTGATCGTACCATCGTGTTGGAAGCCAAGGATTACGCCTTTGACCGGCCGGATATTCGCGTGAAACGGGGCGAGACCATCAAATTCGTGGTCAAGAATTCCGGGCAGGAAGATCATGAGCTGACGCTGGGCGACAGCGCCATGCAAAACGAACACCGCAAAATGATGGCGGAAATGCCCGGCATGGATCACAGCCAGATGGCGGGACACGGCCATGTCATGCATGGCAACAGCGTGAGCGTGAAGCCGGGCGAGACCAAGACGCTGGTCTGGCATTTCACGAAAGCCGGGCAATTCGAATTCGCCTGCAATTTTCCCGGCCATGCGGAACTGGGCATGACAGGCAAGCTGGTGGTGGAGTAGGATGGGGCGTGTAGCACACTTTATTTTTCAGGAGGAAATGATGATCCAAGGATTGGTGATGATGCGGCGTGGCTTGGCGTTGTCGGTTCTGGCGTTGGGCTTGTCGGCTTGTGCCGTGGTGGTGCCGCCGCCGGAAGGCGACCCGAACGCGCCGCAGGGCGGCCGGCGCTGCGCGATGATGATGGACAAGCCGGGGATGGGCTGTTGCTGCTGCAAGAGCATGATGGGCGAGGGCGGCGTGGTTGACGCCAAAGCACCCAAAGGCGGCAAGAAATGCGCCATGAAGGACGGCGCCCCCGCGCAAGCTGGCAAAATGCCGCCACCCGTGCAGCACGGTGCCAAGCATTAACCAAAGCGGCTGCGCGCCGGAACACGGCGCGCGGCCTGGTGCTTGAACGCGTGTTTGCTGCTGCCGCAGGCTTCTTTCCGGCGGCAAAATGACACGCCTGGCTTTAATTTGGGCTAAAACCGGCCAAGGGGCTGGAAATTGCCTGGCACGCGCTCTATTTTCCCTGCGGCAACGGCAGGACGCTGCGTTGCGGCAAGAGATTGAGGAACGCATGACCCCGCAGCCGGCCGATTACGCGGCGCAGCGGCGCAATATGGTGGAAAGCCAGTTGCGCCCCAACAAGGTGACCGACGAGCGCATTTTGCAGGCGATGGAGCAATTGCCCCGCGAAGCCTTCGTGCCGGCCGGCGCCGGCGATGTCAGTTATCTGGATGAAGATATTCCCATCGGCAATGGCCGCTTCCTGATGGAGCCGATGCTCCAGGCGCGCTTGCTGCAGGCAGCCGCCATCAAAGACACGGATAAAGTTTTAGAAATCGGCTGCGGCACGGGCTATGGCACGGCGCTGCTGGCCAATCTGGCGCGGGAAGTGGTGGCGACGGATGTTGACTCGCAGCTGCTGGCGGCGGCGACGGCCAATCTGCGCCGTCTGGGGTTGAAGGCGCAACTCACGGCCTCGCCCTTCGAGCGCGGGTTGCCGGAAATGCAGCCTTATGACGTGATTATGGTCAATGGCGCGGTCGCCGAAGTGCCAGCAGGCTGGGCGGCGCAATTGAATGATAATGGCCGGTTGCTGGTCATTCTGCGCGCCGATAACGGCGTGACGCAGACGGGCGTGGCGCGCTTGTATCGCAAGGTGGCGGGGCAGTTCAGCGGGGTGACGTTGTTCGATGCGCAGACGCCCTATCTGCCAGGCATGGCGCTCCGGCCAAAGTTTGTATTTTAACCGAACGTGATATTTTAGGAGTGATGTGATGCTGCTGCGCCGGAAGACCATTTTAGCGGCTTGGGCTTTGACGGTGCTGGCCGCGCCCTCCTGGGCGGAAACGCTGGATGAAGCCTTGGCAAAATCCTATCTCAGCAGCCCGCGGCTGCAGGCGCGGCAGGCGCAGCTGCGCGCGGTGGATGAGCAAGTGGCGCAGGCGCAAGCTGGTTGGCGCCCGACGCTGAATGGTTCGGCTTCTCTGGGCTATAGTCAGCAGGTGGTCAAGAGCGTCGAGACATCGCAACGGCCGCGCGGCATGGGGGTGGAGCTGAGCCAGCCGCTGCTGCGGTTGCAGACCTATCCGGCCATCAAGGCCGCGAAGCGGGCGGTTGATGCGGCGCGTGCCGATTTGACATCGCAGGAGCAGCAGCTGCTGTTCGACGCCGTTTCTGCATACATGAACTTGGTGCGCGACGAGGAAGTGGTGAAGCTGCGCGTGAATAACGAGCAGGTGTTGAAAAAGCAGTTGGAAGCGGCGCGCGACCGATTCCGCGTCGGTGAAATCACGCGGACGGATGTTAGCCAGGCGGAATCGCGCCTGGCCGCCACCATGGCGGAGCGCATTCAGGCGGAAGGGAACCTCGCCGCCACCCGTGCCAATTATGTGCGCGTGATTGGCGATGCGCCGGACAAAGTGGCCAAGCCGGAGAAAATGCCGGCGTTGCCGGATTCGGTGGAAGCCGCCACGGCGCAGGCTGAGAAAGACAATCCCGATCTCATTGCCGCCCAATACGCTTTTGATCAGGCTGACCAGGAGGTGGACACCAACCTGGCGAAGCTGTTGCCGGAAATCGCCGTGGTGGGCAGTGCTGACCGCGCTTATGCCCAAAGTTCGCTGCAAAAAGAGCGCGTGGACAGCC
>CAZBSB010000057.1:4263-11504 GCA_964494535.1 uncultured Rhodospirillales bacterium | reverse complement strand
AACCAGGCGCCGAGCTGGTCGGAAACGATGTTCTCGACGATCGGGCGCACTTCGGATGAGACGAGCTTGTCCTTGGTCTGGCTCGAGAAAGAGGGGTTCGGCACCTTCACCGAGAGCACGCAGGTCATGCCTTCGCGCGCGTCCTCGCCGGTCAGCGCCACCTTCTCCTTCTTCGTGATGCCGCTCTCCTCGGCGTACTTGCCGATGACGCGGGTGAGCGCGGCGCGGAAGCCCGCCAGATGCGTGCCGCCGTCGCGCTGGGGAATATTGTTGGTGAAGCACAGCATATTTTCATGATAGCTGTCGTTCCATTGCAGCGCGCATTCCACCGTCACATTGCCATCCTGCTTCAGCATGGCGATGGGCGCGGCGATGAGCGGCGTCTTGGCGCGGTCGAGATATTTGACGAACTCGGTCAGCCCGCCGTCATATTTCATTTCCACCGTCTTCGGCTCCACGCCGCGCCGGTCAGTCAGCGTCAGCAGCACGCCGGAATTGAGAAACGCCAATTCGCGGAGCCGGTGCTCCAGCGTGGCGAAGTCAAATTCCGTTTTGGTGAAGATCTCAGATGAAGGCAGGAAGGTCACTTCCGTGCCGCGCTTATCGCTGGCGCTAACCGCCTTCAGCGGCGCTTCGGCCGCCCCATCGCGGAAGCGCATCTCCCATTGCGAGCCCTGGCGCCAGATGCGGAGATCAAGCACGGAGGACAGCGCATTGACCACCGAAACGCCGACGCCGTGCAACCCGCCCGAGACCTTATAGGAGTTCTGGTTGAACTTGCCGCCGGCGTGCAGCTGCGTCATCACCACTTCGGCGGCGGAGACGCCTTCTTCGGCGTGAATATCCACCGGAATGCCGCGCCCATCGTCGCGCACGGTGCAGGAACCGTCCGCGTTCAGGATAACTTCAACCTTTGTGCAATGCCCCGCCAGCGCCTCATCCACCGCATTGTCCACCACCTCATAGACCATGTGGTGCAGGCCGCTGCCGTCATCGGTATCGCCGATATACATGCCCGGTCGTTTGCGCACGGCTTCCAGTCCGCGCAGCACGGTGATGGCATCGGAACCATAGTCATTGGCATCGGTCATGGGCTGTGTCGCGGCCTTGGTCATGGGGGCAAAATTCCTTGGTTTTGGCTTGGCGAATCGCAACGCCGCCAAAGCATGACAGAATACCCCAACGCGCCCAGCGCGCCAAGGCTTTTATCGGCAGTAATATATTGGTTTTTATGGAATTTTTGCGGCTATTGGCGGGAAAAGCGCTGCCATCAGAATTTCAGTTTCAGCCCCATATCCAGCGCGTGCAAATCAACCGACTCCTGCGTCCGCCCAGTGAAGGTGCCGCCGCTCGGCGCGCTGCCGCTGTAACCGGCCTTGTAATTGAGCGACAAGTCCCAGTCAGGCCCCAGCTTGACCACGATGCCGCCGCCTAGCCGGAACAGCGGCACAGCGCTGCTTTCCTGCTTCAGGCTGCTGTTCGGCTCATACAGCGCGAGACCGGCGCCGGCGCCAACATAAGGATGCAGCGGCAAGCCGGTGCCCAGATCGTCGTTGAAATCATAACGCCCGTCTATCATCAGGGCATGAACGCGCCGGTCGCCTAGCAATTCGGCATATTTTTCGGTTTGCCCCGTCAGCAGGCCTTGCCCGCTAACAGTACTGCTGGAGAAGGCGGTATTGCCGGAACCGCGGCCGGTGAAGCGGGCGCTGCTCAGGCTCAGCCCGCCGGCCTGCTGGTCGCGACTGAACAACACCTCGCCGCCGCTATTGGTCAAAGCCTGACCCAGCACGGCGCTACTGTCATCATTGCTCACGGCCCGCGCCGGCAAAGGCAGCGCCATGCCGCCGAGGCAGCACAGCAAACCGACAAGCAAAGAACCCTGGCGCATGGACATGATTTTGACCTGATTGTCTGCCAGCATCATGACTCCGTTGCCACGCCTGAGTCTAGCAATTCAGCCGGCGCCATCCGTGAAAGGCCGGCGGGTGTGCCGCCGTTTTTCAATGGCTTAGAAGCGAGAAAGTTAACGGGCTAATTGAATCATTTCGGGTTTTGTTGCGATAATGCAACAAACGCGGAGCTGGCCTATTTGCTGGCCAAATGCAGCGTGGCGGCCGGAGCGGCTTCCGCTAGCTTGGCTGGCGCTGCAACCGGCAACCGTGGCCATTGCCCCTGCGCCAGCTGCGCCAGCGTCGGGCGCTTGACGCCCAGACGCGACTGATAAATCCAGTAATTGCTCAACACATTCTGCACATAATGCCGCGTTTCGCGCAGCGGCAAGCTCTCAATGAACAGCAGCGGATCGTCCTGATATGACAATTCCTGCTGCCAGCGCAGCAGATTGCCCGGGCCGGCATTGTAGGCCGCAAGCAAGCGCAGCGGATCATGCTTGATGCCAGGCATTGCCGCGAGTTTATCCATATAGCGGGTTGCCAGCTTCAAATTGAGGTCTGGCTCTGCCAAAGCATGAGGCGCCACGGCGGCGTCCAAATAGCGCGCGGTATCGGGCATGATTTGCATCAGCCCGCGGGCGCCGGCCGGGCTGACCACCAGCGGGTTGAAGCCGGATTCTTGGCGCATGACGGCATAAACCAGCGCCTGGTCGCCCTGCTCGGCCTGCCAGGGCGGCAGCGGATAAAGCGCGGCGCTGAGCAACTGCCCGTCCGGGTGCTTGAGCAAACTGCCCAGCTGCATGGCCAAAATCGGCAGCCGGTGCCGCTCGGCCAAGCCCAGCACGGCCTGACGCATCTCCGGCGTCAAATCGCGCACCGCGATGCGCCGCAACTCGGCTTCGGCGGCGGCGTGTTCATCCACTTCCAGCAAGGCCAGTGCCCGCCGTCCGGCGGGTATGGCTGCTAAGGCTTCCAGCCCCGTGGCGCTGAAGGCGGGCATATCCCAACGATAAGCGTCTTTCAGCCCCAGCCGCGCCCGCGCCAGCTGGCCATAAAAACTATGCGGATAAGCCGCCGCCTTGCGCCAGGCTGCCGTGGCGGCAGACTTCACGCCCAGTTGCCGCAAGGCGCGGCCATGCCAGAAATGCGCCGCCGCGGCGTCCCCGGCCGCTAGGCCCGGCGTTGCCGCCATGGCAGCAAAGGCATCAGCGGCTACCGCGACATTGCCGTCCCGCCAGGCTTGCAGGCCGGCGTCCCAGCCGGTCTGACCCACAACAGGCGTGTCGGTTGGCGTGGCGGCAGCTGTAAACACCGTTTCAGCGCTAGCAAAACCGTTGCGTCCTTGCGTAGCGAGATTGCCGCGCACGGGCTTGGGCGCCATCGGCGCCAAAGGCGCAGCGGCTCCGGCTGGGCGGCGTTTCGCTGCCAAAGCATGGATACGTTCAGCATCGGGCAAATGCCGGTAATGCCTGAGCCAGGCCGTCAATTCGCCATAACCGGCTTTGTCTCCGACCGTCAGTAAAAAGCGCGCCGTGACCGTGCCAAGCAACGCTTGGTTCAGTATCGTCGGCATCAGCGCCAGCAGGCCGGCGCGATCACCGGCGGTGGCCAGGCTGAAAGCCTGCCGGTAGAGCGCCGCGTCCTCTGCGGACAATATAGCTGTCGTTGTTGGTAGTTGAGCCGCAGTATCAGGCTTGATGGCCAGTAATTGCTGGCGGAACAGCTGCAATAACGGCTCAGTCTGCGCGCCGCGGCGCAGGTCAAACCCGACCGAGCGCAAATCAAAGACGTTGCTGCCGCCGGTTGCCGGCAGCGGGGTTTGGGAAAGATGCACTTCAGCAGCGGCGGTGCGCGAAGCTGTTCCGAGGGTGGAACAGACCAGGAAGGTCATGGCCGTGCCGATAACCGTTCCGCAGCGCACAACGCCTTTCAGGGCGCGTTGCATGACCAGCGCCTTAACCTTTGGCGCCGGCGCGCGCAAGCGCATTATTTAATTGCCGTTAACCTTTATTGTTTGACTCGCTGTCAATTCAACAGGTTAGTCTTCACGATGTGGTCTTTTATTTGTAGTAAATCTTGCCAGGCTTGCCGTTTTGCCACGGCTTGGCGCAGCAGATAGGCCGGGTGGAGAATCGGCAGCGTCGGGATGGGCGGCAGGCTGGCATCTTCCGGCTGATAGCTCTGCCAGCGGCCGCGCAGCCGGGTAATCCCCTCCGTGGTGCGCAGCACCGTTTTGGTCGGGCTGGCGCCGGCCAGGATGAGCAGCCTGGGCTGCAGCAGGCTGATGGCGCGGGCGCAAAACGGCCAGCAGGTGGCGATTTCCGCCTCGGTCGGGGTGCGGTTGCCCGGCGGGCGCCAGAAAATGACGTTACTGATAAAGACATTCTCGGCGCGGCTTAACCCAATCGTGGCCAGCATCCGGTCAAGCAATTGGCCGCTCACCCCCACGAACGGCTTGCCTTGCCGGTCTTCATCCGCCCCCGGCGCCTCGCCCAGCAGCATGATTTTGGCCGCCGGATTACCGTCTGAAAACACCAAATTGGTCGCCGTCTCGCGCAGCGGGCAGCCGGTGAAAGCGGCCAGCTCCTCGCGCAACGCCTCCAGGCTGGTAGCCTGCACCCGATAGGTCGGCTGCCGCGTCAAAACTGGCGGCGGGCTGGATGCCACGGCCGCTGGACGTGCCGGCAAGGTTGGCGCTGCTATCGGGCTGGCGGGCGACGGACTGCGCCGGCCTTTCGGCAACTGCGCCGGCCAATGCTGCAGACCTGGCGTGACGCCAATCGCCTCATCGGCGCCGGCGGCCAGCTGCCATTGCAGCGCCGCGAGAGGGGAAAGCATGGTCATGACCGTAGTTTAGCCGGAAGTGGTTCGGCCTGCATCCGGTGATTTACGGCCGGCTATAACCGGAAAATCGGTAATCGCCGGATTGGCCAGCGCCGCTTGCAGGCTGGGCGGCGTGGTCTGCATCACCCAGCAGGGGCGGCGCCGTCCGGCGCGGTCGGTAAACTGACTCAGCACAGCCGGCACGAACTTCGTCGGCGCCAGCCCGAGCTTGTTCAGAATGGCGATGCTAGCCGGATTGTCCGGATCAACATGGGCATACAGCCCCCTTAGCCCCAGCGTTTGCTGCGCCCAGCGCGCAACGCTGAAGACGGCGCGCTGGCTCAAGCCCTGGCCGCGCCAAGGGATGGCCGTGAAATAAGCCATCTCTGCCACCTGCGGCGCGAGGATGCCAAAATCCAGCAGCACCACGCAGGCCAGCAAGGCGCCGTCCGCCGCCCGCAGCGCCTTGAACCAATGCCGCGGCTTGAACGGCCGGCGCAGCCGCAATCTTTGCATCAGCCACAGAAAACGCGTCACCCCCAGCCACGCCGGCTGCCGACTTTCGCTGATATAGGCATAGAAAAAACCCGGCTCCCGCGCCATGCGGTGCAGCGCCGGCCAATCGCGCAGCCGCAAATCGTCTAGGTAATAAGGCGCGGCAGCGTTTGGTGGAACCATAGCGGCTTATAGCAAAGCACGGGTGGCGCGAATAATGATTTTGTCGCGCGCCGGCTTTGCTATAAACAATGCATGACTCAAACGACTATTGCACCGGCCGCGGCGATTTTCCTCCGCGCCCAGGGCTGGCCGCCGGAGCAAGCGCAGCCTTTCCCGGCTGATTGGTCGGCGCGCCGCTATGCGCGGGTGACGCGTGACGCGCCGCCGCACCGTGCGGTGTTGATGCAGGCAACGCCGGATGCCGATTTTCTGGCCTTCATCCGCATCGCCCGCCTGTTGCGCGATGACCTCAAACTGTCGGCACCGGAAATTTATGCCGCCGATACTGCGCAGGGCTTCCTGTTGCTGGAAGATTTTGGCGACGCGAATTTCGGCCGCCTGCTGGATAGCGGCGCCGAACCCTGGCCGCTCTATGCCCGCGCGGTGGCGACACTGTGCCAGGTGCAAAAATCTTCGCTCACCCTGACGGCGCCCGATTTGCCGCGCTATGACACGGCGCGCTTCATCGCGCAGCTGGAGCCGGTGCTGGAAAATTTCAGCTATGCCGATGCCGCCGCCGCGCGCGCCGCCTGGCAAACGACGTGGCAGCGCGCTTTGGCGCCCATCGCGGCGTTGCCGCAGGCGCTGCTGCTGCGCGATTTCATGCCGGATAATCTTATGGCGTTGCCACCCAGGCCGGATGGCCAGAATGTCGGTTTGCTGGATTTCGAACTCACCGGCATCGGGCCGGTGGCTTATGATTTAGCCTCCTTGCTCGAAGAAGTGCGGCGCGATCTGCCCGCTACCGTGCGTGAGCAAGCTATCACGGCTTATCTGAAAGAATGGCCGGAGCTTGACCCCGCGAGTTTCCGCCGCGCCGTTGAACTGTTGGCCATACAGCGCCATGCGCGCATTTTCGCCCGCCTCAAAACTATGACCAAGCCGGATTTCTATATGCGCTCCTGCGGTACACTGCGCGACCTGCTGCAAACCCCGGGCGCCGCGCCGGTGCGCCCCTGGTTCCAAACCTATCTGCCGCAATATTTCGCATGACGGCGCAACCGAAAAAAACTCCGCACACCGCCATGGTGCTGGCCGCCGGTTATGGCAAGCGGATGCTGCCGCTGACCGCCACGCTACCCAAGCCGCTGCTGCCGGTGGGCGGCCGCACAATGTTGGATCAGGTGCTGGACCGGCTGCGCGACGACGGCATCAGCCAGGTGGTGGTCAATGCCGGCTATCTCGGCGCGCAGATCGCCGCGCATTGCACGACACGGCGCGACGTGCCCATCGTCGTCTCGCCGGAGCCGGAGCCGTTGGAAACCGGCGGCGGCGTGAAGCAAGCGCTGCCGCTGCTGGGGAATGACGCCATCTTCGTCATCAATGCCGATTTGCCCTGGCAGGAAGACGGCACACCGGCGCTGCAACGCTTGCGCGCCGCCTGGCAGCCGGAAGCAATGGACATGCTGTTGCTGGTCATGCCCTTAGTCAAAGCGCATGGCTTCGGCGCGGCAGGCGATTTCGCGCTGCTGCCGGATGGCCGGTTGGCGCGCGCCGGTCTTGCTGACAAACCCATGGTCTATATCGGCGCCATGATCGTCAAGCCGCAGCTTTATGCCGCGGTGCCGGCCACCATTTTTTCCAACAATATTTTGTTCGACCAAGCCGAAGCAGCCGGTCGGCTCTATGGCTGCCTGCATCACGGCACTTGTTACCATGTCGGCACGCCGGCGGACTGGGAACGCGCCAACGCGTTACTGCAGAGTGGGCGTGGCTGGGCTTTGCCATGAGCGCCGCGCGTATTGCCACTATCGCGCCGGAGTGCGATTTCATCTTGGGCATCGGGTACCTCTTTCACGTGCGTTC
>CAZBSB010000057.1:0-4253 GCA_964494535.1 uncultured Rhodospirillales bacterium | reverse complement strand
CGCCGGAGTGCGATTTCATCGCCGATCTGGCCGCCGGCCTGCTGGCGGACAGCCAGGCGCAAGGCGTGCCGCTGGCGGACTATCTGGTGCTGCTGCCCACGCGGCGCGCCGCGCGCGCCTTGCGCGCCGCCTTGGTGCCGCCGCTAGGCGCCATCCTGCTGCCGCGTTTGCAGACCTTGGGCGAGACGGACGAAGACGCGCTGTCCTTCACCGCGCTGCCGGAGGCGGATGACGTGCCGCAAGCCATCACGCCACTGCGCCGCCGCCTGCTGCTGGCGCAATTGCTGCGGGAAGAATATGACCCCACGCTCACCGCCGCCGGCGCCTGGCAATTGGCGGGTAGCCTGGCCAACTTGCTGGACGATCTGCTGGTGCAGCAACTGCCGCCGTCGGCGCTCGACGCCATCGTGCCGGCCGAGCTGGCGGAACATTGGCAAAAAATTGTCACGTTCCTGCGCGCCATCACGCAAGACTGGCCGCGATTGCTGGCCAACGAAGGTTTGGTTGATCCGGTAACGCGCCAGCAGGCGCTGGTGGCGCAACAAATAGCCGCCTGGCAGGCGCAGCCGCCCGCCACGCCGGTCATCGCCGCCGGCTCCACCGCCTCCATGCCGGCCACCGCGCAATTGCTGCAGGCCATCACGCAGCTGCCGCGCGGCCTCGTTATTCTGCCCGGGCTGGATGTCACGCTGCCGGAGGAAGATTGGGAGCGGCTGGAGCCGTCGCACCCGCAATATGCCATGCGCCAATGGCTGGAACGCTGCGCCGTGCCACGCCGGCAGGTCAAGGCCTGGCCGGCATCAACTGACACCACGACGGCGCCGCGCGCGGTCTTTTTACAAACCGCGCTGCTGCCGCCGGCCGCGACCAGCCGCTGGATGGCACTGCCGGCCTTGCCGGAACCGTTGCCCGGCCTGGCGCTGATCGTCGCAGAAAATATGGCGGAGGAAGCGCTGGTGGTCGCGCTGGCCTTGCGCGAAACTTTGACCACACCAACGCGCACCGCCATGCTGGTGACGCGTGATCGCGCCCTGGCCGCGCGCGTCGCGGAGCAGTTGCGGCGCTGGAATATTGAGATTGATGATTCAGCCGGTCAACCGCTGGCGGCGCTGCCGCCGGGTGCGTTGCTGCAGCTCATCGCTGCCGCCGCCGCGCCGGACGCGACGGGGCTTGATTTGCTCGCCTTGCTCAAACATCCGCTGGTGGCGTTGGGCCGCAGCGCGGGGCAATGCCGTGCCCTGGCGCGGCAATTGGAAATCCAGTTCTGGCGCGGCCGTCGCCGCCGCGGCAGCGCCGCCCAGCAATTGGTGGCGCTGCCCGCCGGTACGCCGCAACATGCGTTGCTCAGCGATGCCGCCGCTGCCTTGCAGCCGGTGACGGAATTGCTGCGGCAACCCGCCGCGTCCTTGTCCGCTTTGCTGCCGGCGCTGGCTGGCGCGGCGGAGCAGCTGGCGGTCACGGCGGAACGCAGCGGCGCCGAGAATTTTTGGCGTGGCGCTGCCGGCGAAACTTTAGCCCTGGCCTGGCAGGAAGCGCAGGCTGCCGCTGTTGGCATCACGCTGCGCGGCACCGATTGTGCCGCCTGGCTGCGCGGCTGGCTGGAAGAAATCATGCTGCGCCCCGCGCATGGGCTGCATCCACGCCTCGCGATTCTGGGGCCGTTGGAAGCTCGGCTGCTGACGACCGATCGCGTCATCATCGGCGGCTTGAACGACACGTCCTGGCCAGGCGCGTCCGCGCTCGACCCATGGCTATCGCGCCCCATGCGCGCCACCAGCGGCCTGCCCTTGCCGGAACGGCAACAAGGGCAGGCCGCGCATGATTTCGTGCAATTGGCCAGCCGTGGCGATGTGCTGTTGACGCGCGCGCGCAAGTTGGACGGCCAGCCTGCCACCCCGTCGCGCCTGCTGCTGCGCCTGCAAACCGTGCTGCGCGCGGTGGGGCGCGATCCGGCGGAGCTGGAGCAGGCGGCACAATCTTGGCTCAACTGGGCGCGTGCGCTGGATCAATCGCCAGACAATGAGACAATCACCATCGCGGCACCGCAGCCGCGGCCGGCGGCGGCGTTGCGCCCGCGTCGTTTTTCTGTCACTGACATTGGCCTATGGCGCTGCAACCCTTACGGTTTTTATGCCAAGCGGATTCTGGCGCTCAAGCCGCTCCAGCCGTTAGAGCCGGATTTGACGCAGGCGGATTTCGGCAATCTGGTGCATCGCGTGCTAGAGTCGTTTGGCTGTAAGAACCGCGACAGGCCAGGCGCGCCGGCGGCGTTGGATTTTTTGCAAAAGCTGGGACGGACAGCCCTGGCGGATTTGGCGGACGAGCCGGTGCTGCAGGCCGCCTGGCAAGCGCAGTTCGCAAATCTGGCACAGTGGCTGGTGACGGTAGAAGCAACGCGGCGCGGCGACTATCGACCGGAACAGTGCGAGGCCGCAGGATTACTGTCATTTAAGTTGGATGGCACGGATTACACGTTGCACGGCCGCGCCGATCGGATTGACGCGCACAGCGCCGCTTGGGCGATGATTGATTACAAGACCGGCCGCGCCCCGAAGGACAAAGAAGTGGCGGCCGGTTATGCGCCGCAATTGCCGCTGCTCGGGCTGCTGGCGCAACAGGGCGCCTTTCCTAGACTGCCGGCGCGGCCGGTGCATGAACTGCTTTATTACCAGGTCGCCGGTCGGGGCAAAGACAGCATCGCCGCGCTGGAGGACAGCGCCAGCTTGATCGCATCTGCTGAAGCCATGCTGCACCGGATGCTGCGCGCCTTTGCGGATGATGCGATGCCCTATCTCGTCACGCCGGTGCCGGCCTATGTGCCGCGCTATGATGATTATGCGCTGCTGGCGCGCAGCGCCGAATGGGGCGCCGTCGCCGACGCGAGCGAGGCGGCATGACGGCGGATAATACATTGCGCGCTGTGCAGGCGCAGCTGCAGGCGACCGACCCCAACCACTCCGTCTGGGTCTCGGCCGCCGCCGGCTCCGGTAAGACCAAAGTGTTGACCGATCGTTTCCTGCGCCTGCTGCTCAATGGCACGCGGCCGCAGGATGTGTTGTGCCTGACCTATACGCAGGCGGCGGCAGCCG
The DNA here is from genome assembly GCA_964494535.1 of uncultured Rhodospirillales bacterium. Lineage (GTDB taxonomy): Bacteria > Pseudomonadota > Alphaproteobacteria > UBA9219 > RFNS01 > JAGOHT01. Next base: position 1,164 of record CAZBSB010000057.1, on the reverse strand, counting down.
AGATGATCGAGCGGCTGACGCAACAGCTCAGCCAATGGGCGGTGCTGCCGGAAGAAGAACTGGGTGTTGTCATTGGCAACCTGCTGTTCGGTGCCATGCTGGATGATGGCAGTACAACTGAGCAGCAAGCACGCATCGCAACATTGCTGCCGCGCGCGCGCAGCCTGCTGGCCGTGGTGCTGGACTGCCCGGGCGGTTTGCGCATCAAAACCTTTCACGCTTTTGCGCAGGAGATATTGGCGCGCTTTCCACTAGAAGCCGGCCTCGCGCCGCACTTCGCTGTGCTGGAAGACGCCGCGGACGCGCAGGCGCTGCAGGAACAGGCGCTGGCGGATATGCTGCTGCACGGCCGGCAGGAAGGCGACATTGCCGCCGCCTGGGCACTGCTGGCCGGCCGGATGGATCAGCAACGCTTGCTCGCGCTGTTGCGGCAAATCCTGCATAACCGGCACCGGCTGCAGCCCGTGTTGGACAAACATGGCGATGTAACAACGGCGTGCAGCGAGCTCTACCGGCAAGCGGGTTTGACGCCAGGGCAGAAAGTTGCTGCGACATTGCTGGCGGCCTGCGCCGAAGCCGCATTGCCGCTAGCGGCATTGCAAGACTGGGCGCAGCAGCTGCACCGCGAAGGCAAAAGCGACAAAGCCACGCTATTGCAGGCCTGGTGCGCCGCGGTACCATCGGAACGGGCGGCGCGCTGGCTTGAATACCGAACTTTTTTCCTTACCAAGGATGCTGACCCGCGCGACAGGTTGCTGAGCGCCGCTACCAAGAAGGCGCAACCCCATCTCATCGAACCGCTTTTAGTCGAGCAAACGCGCGTCGCGGAGATAGCGCGGATTATCAGTGCTCTGGCGCGAGCGGAGACAACGGCGGCCGTGTTGCAGTTGGGTGCCGCGTTCATTGCGGCTTATGACACGCGCAAGACGGCGCGCGCGGCGCTAGATTTCGATGATGTCATCAACCGCGCCGCCGCGCTGCTGGCGGAGCCGGGCATCGCGCCGTGGGTGCTGTGGAAGCTGGATGGCGGCCTGCGGCATATCATGGTGGACGAAGCACAAGATACCAGCCCGCAGCAATGGCGCATCATCCAGGCGCTGACGGAAGAATTCTTCGCCGGCGCCGGCGCCGTGACGGCGCGGCGCACTTTGTTCGTGGTCGGCG
>CAZBSB010000056.1:0-11639 GCA_964494535.1 uncultured Rhodospirillales bacterium | reverse complement strand
CTCCGACTCATACTTCATCGAGTAGCGCGGGCGACGGACAATCTCTTCGAGATGACCACGGTCGATGATTTCGCGAAGCGCCTCATCGAGCTTGTTCAACTCCAGAACTGCAACCATTTCCGCAGGAAGCAACGGAGACGGAAGTGCTTCGTTGCCTTCTGCGGCACGGGCGGCCAACAGTTCCAGCGCCCGGCAAACGATTGATCGTTGAGCCTCTTGCGAGTCATCGACTGAGGGTAAAGCCGGATATCGGTGATCAACAAAAGTATGGAGCGTGGCACCAATGGCGCAGCGCTCCCCCCCATCGCTCAGTAAAACCTCGCCCTGACCCAGTTGAAGCCGCTCGTTGAGGACTGCCGGTTTCATCAATCTGAAACGCCCAGCCTCAACACACTCGGGCATCGCTACTACCCGCCCCAGGTAGAGATCAAAGACCTTCACGCACCGCGCTCCAGCCGTTTACGGTCGCGATCCAAAGCGCTAACGCACCGTTCGGGGAAGCTATCCTTGTCAACTCCCTGAAACACGTGCAGCAGCGCGTCCTCTACGTTTTTGAGCTGGTCTTTCGAGATGTCGTAACGCCCGACCACCTTACCAGCACGGAACAGTCGCGTTGAAAGCAGATGGTCGAGGGCGCCAGCGAACGTTCCCCCACACGCCTTCACAACCGGCAGGAAGGTAAGTGCCTGCCTCTCGAAACGATTGCCCCAGCCAATACCGAACTCCTTGTCGAGTATGTTCGACAACTCGCTCTTGCTGACGAAACCAAGCAAGTCCGCAACCTCCTTGCGAAGTGCAGCCTGCGCTGCGGAGAATGCTTCCTGAAGCGACTTGAACGAGTAAGTCCGGACGGGCAGGTTCCGGTTGATTCTGAATCGCTCCTCATGCCGCGGGAGCTCTAACACAAACGACCGATCGTGTGTCTTGTCAGCCAACTCGTTCGTGGTTTCGTCCTGGTTCGCCGTCCCGATAAACCAAAGGTTCTCGGGAATCTGAATTTCCCTGCCATCGCGCAACAAGCGCGGGGGACTGGGAGGCGCGCTCTCCATCAACCGTATCCAGCGGTCGCCCACCGATTTTTCAAGTGCAGACAGGAAGTCGGCGAAATACTGCTCAGGGCGAGACAGGTTCATCTCGTCAAGCAGGATGATGTTCAGCCGGTCGTCGGCCGAGGGTGTGAGCGCACGATAGATCGCCTGCAAGCTCTCCTTTTCGGAGAAGCGCTTCTCGAATGCGTTGTAGTGTCCCAAGAGATCGCTGCGGTCTCGCCAACCAGCCTGGACTGCGATGTCCTGGCACTCACCGCCGACAGCCTTGGCGAACGCCTTGGCGAGACTGGTCTTGCCCGTGCCGCTGATGCCTTGGAAGACATGCAGCTGGCTCATCGCGAGACCGCCGACGAAGAGCTGAAGATCCTCGAGGCGGAAGAAGAGCTCCTTGCCGGGATCGGCAACAGCGATTCGGTGCTGCAGTTCTTCAGTGAAAGTCGTGAGGCTTTCAACACTGTCGACCGGCCGCGATATCTGATATGCATCCCAATCCATCTTCACCAGCTCAGGGAAGGCAACATCTGCCTGCTGGGAATCCACGAGGCTGGAAATACGCGACTCAAGATCGCGAATATGCCCGTCCAAGAGCTGCTTGGTTCGCTCAAGCACCCGCTTTTCCTGCGCCCACTGCTCCCGCTCGAGCACAGCCAACTGTTGCTGATGCGCTGAGACTTTGCGCTCCTCAAGCTCCTGCCTCAGATCCCTGATCTGATCGCGGGCAGCGTCCAGTTCCTCCTTGACACGCTCGAGCTCGCCAATAGATTCAGCCGCCTCAAGCGCCCCGAGTCTAGAGTTGAGCGCTCTGTTTGCCTGCCGCAGTTCCTCGAGCTCCTCACGCAAAGCAGCGGGTTCTCGCCCATCAAGAACTTCACTCAGTTCTTCGTACGCATCGAGACGCTCACGCTCCTCCGTCAAGCTTCGCCGCATACGCTCAACCTGGCCTTGATAGCGAACGATCTCCGCATCTCGCCGGGTAATCTCGTCAGCGAATTCAGCCTCTACCTCCTTGCGCAATGCCCTAAGCGCGTCTTCTCGACTTCGCTGTGTTACTGCGACTTTGCGCTCCTTCGACTCCAGCTCGGTGGCTCGGCGATCGAGTTCAAGCTGCCGGCTATCGAGCTCCTCTTCTCTGGACTTGATGGCCCCGAGTCGAAGCTCCAGCTCTTGCTGGATTCGGCTCCGCGCCTCATTACGCTCACCCTCAAGTTCGCTGCCGATTGCGAGCTTTCGTAGCTCAAGCGCATCAATCTCCGATCTCAGCGCCTTCAAATTCTCCTCTCGCTGCTTGAAGAATCCGTTGCGAGCGTTCCGTTCGCGCACCTCGAGTTCCTCCTCCTTACACAGGAGAGTTGCTTCTCTCGCGGCCAGACCTTCAACGCGACGCTTGGCCTCTTCGTTCTCGGCCTCGAACGCATCTACTCTGCACTTCAGCGCCTCCATGCCCTTGTCAACAGAAGCACGTAACGACTCGAGCTCTTCTCGATCGCTCTGCAGCTTGGCGACCTCGGCCTTAAGCTGCGCGCGCAGCTCCGTCTCGGCCTTCGCACGCTGCTCTGGCGTCGCCTCAGCATCAAGCTTTGCCATCAAGATTTCAGCCGACGCCAAGGGCACAGCCGCCTGAACGACGCCAGCGTTTGAAAACATCCCACCGAGTAGCGGAGACGCTTTTGCTCCGTTGTGGTTGCCTGCACTCTGAAGTGCTCCGTTACCTTTCTTCTTCTTTGACATATCAATACCAGCTTTCAAAAACGTTCATCCAATCGATGGCAAACTCCGAATATTTCAGCGTGGCGTCCTTGTCCGGACGCTCTCCCGAGGCATGGCCACCCACCTTGTTTCGGTAGTCCGCCAGCCTAGGGAGTTGAGCAAGCCGCAACTGATCTCCACTCAACTCATGAAACGGATGATCATCTCGCGCGTTTGCCGAGAACAGCACTCCAGCAAGTAGTGCCTTCAAGGGCTGATTGCGGTTGGTCATCGCTTTCGCGACCGAACCACGTGCCTGCCGCGCTAAAACACGAGCGAGTTCGTCATCGACTGCTTCGATCGAGAGCGCACGAAACTCTTCCAAGGCTTCCGCCGGACCCCAATTGCCCTTCGTTGGCCAACAAGGCTCGACCGGCCACTCCTCCAACAGCCATTTGAGAACGGCTTCGATCAGACTGGCCGACTCTGTCATCAAGGCGCCCAGATCCTCTGGGTGAATACGACTCTGCGCTTCTTCAATCTTCGCCTTCTGGCGTAGAACCCTGAGCAGATGCTCGTGCACAAGCGGTGCCCGACTCTTGAGGAAGGGATATTTGGATTCGACTTGGAAGTCGGCACGCTCGTCGAGCCGCTCGAACCACTCATCTACCGAAAGGCCATCTGCTGAAATGTCCGGCAGCAAACGCTGCATGCGGCGCCTCAGTACGGCGTTGCCCTTCGCCAAGTCCAGGAAGGGCTCGCGCAACCACGAAACAGCGGGCCGAAGCCGGAAGGGGTCACTGATCAACCAGCGCTGCGGACCGTTCTCGTCACGATACAGTTCGCACCAGAAATAGACGTGCAGCGGCCGATCGTCGATGTAGTCAAGCGTTCGGATAGCCACATCAAATCCGCCCGTCTCGCCGCTACGTCGAGCGTGTGCAAGCTCGTTCCGATATTGCCTGTAAGCCGCCATCAAACCCGAAACGTCAGCTTTCGCGGGTGCTTTCGCCTGAAGTAAAAACGGCTTCTCCTGCCCACCCTTGTCTCGATCAAGGACGAACACCGGCCGATTGTTCTGGTCGATACCGGCAGGCTGAACCTCGGGAAGAGTGGTCGAGAATCGAGGCAGCAACTGGCCCCCGATTGCGTCCTGGAACGCATAGCCTACCCTCAGATTGAGTCGGCGATCCTCAGCCTCGTCCAACAACCTGGCACCATCTTGCGTCACTTTATTAAGGTGATCGATCCAGCCATTGGGCTGAAGCTGTGACGCAATGATGAAGCGAGCAAGCTCACTATCGATTGCCATCAACTCGGCAAGCTTCGTAGCTTCGGTCACCCCTGCCCGCATCAAGCCGAGCAAGGTTTCCTGAAACAAATTGCAGCCCGGTTGCTGGCGATCGTCCGGATAAAGGACTCTCCATGCATAGACGGGCCAGAAGAGGTTCTCGCGCCTTCCGGAGATCGGGCTCAGTTCCCGCGGCACGTAACAGTAGCGGTCAGAGAACATGCCCATGCCTCCCCTTGCAGAGATCGAGGAACGCATGCATCGCCGGCACGGCCTTATCAGCACCGGGGACCTCGGCCATCGACTTGTCCCCGACTGCGATCAGCAGTGATCGCTGGCGACTCATCGCAACGTTCATGCGGTTGCTTAGCCGCAAGTGGCCGTACTTACGGCTAGCAAGCGTCTCGAAGCCGTCGATGTCGCTCTCTGCCGGCAAGCGCTGACGATTGGAACGGACGACCGACAGTAGAACGATGTCGAACTCCTTGCCCTGAAAGGCATCGACCGTCCCCACTCTGAACCGCTCCTCATGATCGCGCGTCTTGCGGTACTGCTCGTTGATCTGCCAATCATCCGTCTCTGGGTTGCGGCTTGTCACATCCAAAGCCTCGAGCGCCTTAAAAATCGCATCACGTTGCGCGCTATAAAAGGTGATCACCCCGATGCTGACCGCATCACCACAACCATCCAGCAGCCGCTTCGCTTCTTCTGCAACACGACGCGCTTCGAGCGCTCTCATCCAGCTCGGATTTCCATGCGGCTTTCGCTCTTGCCCATCCCCTTCGGAGTAAGGCACGTCGATCCAGCAACATACTTTGCCTTCATGCCAGGGAATGTCTGCCATGAAGCTATCCGCACTACGACCGGGTTTAATGGGGTCCAATCCCTCACGCTCGTAGAACTCCCGACTGACGAACTCACCCAGCACCGGGTGCATCCGAAACTGGGTATCGAGCATCACCACGCGCCCAGTTCCCCTTAACTGTTTCCAGAGCCTTTGGAACAGAGACTCCTTGTAGGCCTCGCGTTGCTCGTCGCTCAACGCATGACTGGACGCTACCGCCTCTTCAACCTCGGGTTCGAGCAAGTGCGGCAACTGCCTGTGGTCCCCCACCAGCACGATGCGTCGCGCAGCCATCGACATCGGGATGAAGAGGTCCAGCGGATTGGCCCGCGCGGCCTCATCAATGATCACCGTGTTGAAGCTGATCCCTGCATCGCCGACATCCGTGAGTGTCTTCAGGTTTGCCATGTGAACGCTGGCAGCCTGCTGGCAGGTTGCGCCAACCACCATGGCGTACTCGCGCACAGTCTCGCGAACTCGAAGCGGGTCGGCCTGGAATGCATCCCTGTAGCGTGCCAGCACGCCTGCCACGCCAAGGCGGGAAGTCTTGAGTCGATCCTCGATGCCTGCCTCTATAGCAATCAGCAGACTACGGCCCCGGTCGTCGATACGATTCTTGACTACGGGTGGTCGGTAATCGAGCAGGCTATCAAGCAACTCGTCACGCAACGCAAGCAGACGTTCAGCATCATCCGAGCCCAAACTCTGCACTTCCTCGAAGTCGCGTAAGCGCGCAAGAAGCGGATCGGGGATGCCACCGAGATAACCGGCAGTGAGGATCAGATCGATCAGTCGCTCGGGTCCGTCATCAGCAAAGCTGTCGTGCGATACCCGCAGCGCCCTGATCTTCCTCAACAGTAGCGATGCTTCATCACGGTTTGTCGAACGCGCCGCGGTCACATGTAGCTCACCGACATACTCTCGCCACTGGTCCATCAGCAGTGGGTCAAGTCGAACTTTGAAGTTCTGATCAAGGTCGTCGAGGCCTGCCGTCAGCCCCAGCATCTCCTCCCGCCGTTGTTCGACTGAGAACTGGCCATGCTTGAGCTTGGCGATACCCGCATGGACACTTCGCAGCAGATCGAGGTGGTTTTGCTCGGCTTCGTATTCCGCCAACTCCGCCTCAACCTTCTCGGCAGTTTCGTCGCACCAGCGCTCGATGCGATCCACTCCGTCCGCATCTTTGCGTTGCCCTACCTTTATTCCAGGCAAGCCATAGACGCGGGTGCGATCCAGCGCATTTTCAACCGCGTCGTGTTGGAAACTCGAGATCAGGACTTGATGCTGCGGACTTGCGCTCTCACCCAACTCGGACAGACGACGCTCGAGCGCAGCGATCACCTGCGTCTTGCCTGTACCGGGCGGACCGATGATGAGTGCGATGTCAGGAGTCTCGAGAGCAGCCTTGATCGCTCTCTCCTGACTTGGAGTTGGCGCTCCATGCTTGAAGCACGCCAATGCATGGGAGGTCAGCGCTTTCTCAGAGCGCCCGCGCACCGAGGGGAGCGGCATGTTCTGAAAGAGGTAACGCAACTGCGGGAGTCGGCGGCCACTCTCGATTGCCTGCCGCGCCTTCAGTCTTCGCTCCTGAACGGTACGGTCACCCGCCAACGACAGGGACAGATATCCGCTCTCAGGTGGCCGCTTGGAGCTGGCAGAAATCAGAATCTCATTAGACTTCCGATGGGGAAAGTCCGGACGCCCCCTGAAACGCCGGGAAGCGGACATAGCACTCACCTCGTCCTGAATCTGCCGCCACTCAGGGTGTTCTTCGGTCGCCTCGAGCTCCAGCCCAGTGTCCGACTCGATGGAGCTCCAGACCTTATTGAAGATCTCTCTGTCAGCAGGCGAAACATTGAACCGCCAGACACCGCCCTCGTCGCTGGCCTCCTCCGCACGTGAGTAGGCCAACACGTTCAGCTGAGCTGCCTGCTGCAGGCTCCTCTGCCATTCCTCCTCGCTGTACTTCTTCCACAGATCGATGTAACTGCCATAGCTCTGTACCGATTGTTGAAGCTGGTTTTGGGCTGTCGGGGACAACAGTTGGCTCGCCACCGTGTGTTCAACAAACCGAATATCGCCAACAACCATGGTCCAATCGACGTTCTTTGCCTGGAACCTGCTAAGCCGGCGGACAAAGACCTGCCCGCGATTGTCCTGCTCCAGGTCCAGCTTCCAGGTGCGCCCAAGTAAGGACCAATCTCCTTTGCGCGCACCCTGGATGCGCAGAACGGCGAACCACGGCTTATCGCCGTCAACAACGAACTCGTCCCTCAACCAGTTCAGATAGTGGGCTTGCTCTGCCCCAGCGAGGTCCGGAACCGTCCGAGCCATGAGATCAAAGGCTTGCTCGTCGACTGCCACCTCGACTGGCTCATCGAGCGGAGTCCATTCCGATGGCCAAGCGGTCTGCAGATGGAATTCGGCAGCGGATTGCTTAAGCAATATCCAAACAAGATTCTTCTGAGCGATCGCCGTCAGGAAGGGCTTGCCCCCGGCATTGCGATCCAGCTCGACCAGTTCCTTGCCCTGCGCCAGCCAGACATACCCGGCATCATCCTGCCACGCCCGAACCTGAGCCAACGGATTCAAGAGTTTGGGCGCAGACACATCGGCTCGGACGACGTAAACATCCGGATCGAACAAGGGGAAGTCAGCGAGTCTCATCGTCCCTCACCACTTGAAACGCCAGGCGTTATGCATCCCCTCGGAGTCGGAGAGGTGCAGCATGTAGTAATCCCCTCTGCGGATCGTGGCGTTCAGCCTCTTCTTTCGATCCAAGACATGAGTCTCCCTGGTCCTCTGACTCTGAAGGGCGACTCGTTTGCCGGGCGCTGGCTCGATATGCAAACCCGCGCCATCGAGGGTGAGCGAGCAAACCGGCGCACTCTCGGCATAAAGGACCGAACCAACCGGTGAGCCTCTGAGCTCCACAGCCTCCCTTCCGCATACCATCCGCTGGTCGGTCGGAATCCACGGGCTCTGGTCACCGAATTCCGCCTTCTCCATTTCGGAGAGGGGCGCATAGACGTAGTGACTCATGAGGAGGTGAGCGCTCTCATCCTGAATGCGGTCGCAGAACGGGCACTTGCGAGCCCTGTTGTAATAGAAGCTGCTTCCGCAACCGTCTCCATCGCCACAGGTCATCAACATGGCCGCGGCCGCCTCGAAGCCTGCACGCCACTCCGCGAGCGTAGGTCGAGCCCCGGCATCGATCCGCCCAGCTCCGAAACACCGCTGAAAGAGCCCTTGCAGCTCCTTGGTCAGGACCAGATCCCTGGACAAACCTGTAGAAGAACGATTCGAGTCGTCGTACAGGTCGTCCACCCAAGGGACTCCTCCCATGAGTGCAGCCGTTTCACCATCCGACTCCCCGTCATTCACAAAATCACCCTTGAGTGGGTGCAAGAGCGCAAGGAGCTCGAATGCGATCACGCCGACGCTCCACGAGTCGGTGAGGCTGTTGATCCCGCTTTCGCCCCGCATGATCTCTGGCGCACCATACCCGGGGGTATGAATCTTCTGCCCCCCTTCGCGAGAGAGGAGACTGATGTTGTCGCAGTCGATCAACCAGACTTCCGCATGCTCTCGCGAGCGTGAAACGAAAATATTCCCCGGGGACAAATCACCATAAGCGAGACCACGACCATGCAGCTTCGCAAGCGTGCTGCACAACCCTTGCAGCAGTCGCAAGCGCTTTGCCAAGCCACCAGAGTCGATAAAGCCCTGCAAACCCCTCCCGTCGCGCATTGCCGCGATAGACTCTTCGAGCAAGCTCGTCAGCGGAACCAGTCCATCCATCAGCTCCATGACGTAGCCCAGCCGAGGCCGGACAATCAGGGTCTGCGGGCGTGCAATTCTCAGTTCCTCAAGGGGGAGACGGCTCACCCACTGCATGTGATCAAACCATGCCTTGGTCCGTGGATCATTTGCAGGATGCCTGCCAATCTTCACCAGCACATTCTTGAACTGTGTTTGGCACACGACGCCCTGGCCACCTTCGGCGAGCTTTCCCGTGAGTTCGTAGGCTGTCCCCTGACGGTCATGCACGACACGGTTTCCGTGTCTAGCGGCCTTGTTGTTCTTGTCCTTGTTCGTCGTCATCTGTCGGCTCGAAAGATCAATCCAACCGTTTTGTCATCCGCGTGCAAAGGCGTGGGCCAAGCTCGCAGCTGACGTGCCAGCCATCGCTTACCGTTTCGCCGGCTTCGTTTTGCGGCAACTCCGATCAACCTGTCGAAGAATCCATCTAATCGCTCAGGCACCAGGTCGTCAGCCAGACCGTCGGTCATCAGCATCACCCCGTCTCGGGGTTGTGAAAGCACGAAGGACGTGTGCTGCCAAGCCCCGAACGACCGTGTCACGCCCAGGGCCGCCGTCTCATTCGCAAATCCAGCCCTGTCACCCGTCAGCACACCGAAATCGCCCCCTGCCCGATACAGCACGAAGCCATCACCTAGTTGCACGATGCTGCAGCGCCCGTCCTCACGCACCGAGGCCGCGAGAATCGTCGTCGCCATCGAACTCGGGTCATTGCTCGGCAGGGCGGTCAACCAGGCTCGGTAGAAATCCTGAATGGCCTCTCGCGGCGACCGCTCGAACAAGCCTTGGCGCAAGCACTTTTCCGCCACTCGAACAGCCAGCCGAGAGCCCACATGGCTCAGCGGCCTTGATCCAAGACCATCCGCCACCGCAAGAAACCAACCACCCTGGCTTCCCCGCAATCGGAGCGCATCCTGATTGGGGCCACCTTGCGCCTCATGAGAGGGGCCTATTACGGTGGCAGCCGTTGCGCGGATCACTCAGAAATCCAGGTCGAGATCGTCGTCTTCGGGGATATCTGCCAGCACGAGCGGAGCACTACTGTTCGGCGCCGTGCTGCGCGAACGCGAGGTAACCGACATGGTCACCGCACGGAAGAAACGATGAATGTCACGCGCCTCATGTGCTTTGAAGACAGGAGATTCGGGATCATTGGCGAAGCGGCGGAGCATTTCGACGTCGGCATCGGCACCGATCGCCATGGCGAAACGCGTCGCTTTCTGCCCTCGCTCCGACTTGCACAGACCATCGAGCGGCTGTTCCCAGTCGTCGGTCGGCAAACCATCCGATACCAGGACCAGGACGGGCCGATAGGCTCGGGACGGAATCATGTCCTTGTCCTCGATCAGCTTTCGCGCCTCTTCGAAGGCCGCCCCCATCGGCGTCCTGCCATCCGCTCGTAGCGGGCTGACCTCGGAGATCTTGTGTGCAGGGGCCAGAGGCAGATGGACGCGAGCACGCTCTCCCCCGAACGTAATCAAGCCCACTTGAATCTCGGCTCTCAGCCGGGACTCGGCTGCAAACCCCGCCACCATGTCCTTCAGTGCCAGATTGAGCGCCTCGATCTTTCCATCGACCGTCATGCTTCCGCTGACATCGGCCATCACGATGACGGGTAACGGCCGTGCCTCAGCAACAGTGAAGTCCTTGAGCTTGCTCGCTTTGTCTTCCATCTTCTTCGTATCCTTCGTTTCTTCAGCGCTGCCACCCTTCGCCACGAAAGGATCGTGCTCGCGACCGCGAACAATGCTGGCCGCGTAGTAGCGACTGAAATTGTCTTCTTGGTATTTGGCAAAACCCATCTCGCTCTCCTGCTGGATCGGCCTCAGCCGTAAGCACTCGACGGAGGGCAGGTTGACCTTGCTGCCCTCCCAGCAACCTGGTTGGGCTCGACGCCCCTAAGCCGAGCCACGCTACCACACCAGCCCCACCCAGCACCGTGATCAACGTCATATGCGATGAGGATTCGACCGCCCCCTATGGACAATGGATGGTTTAGCCAGAGTTTGGAGAGTTACTCGTCGGAGCCCTCGCATCGAATCTGGCGAGGCTCGATCATCAAACCAACTGCTCAATCTCGAACAAGGGCTTCCGGTGCTGTTCGTTCTCGTAAAGCCAGAGATAGGCGGTCTCGCACTGACGGCGTTGCTCAATACTCGGCTTGGTGGCCTCCATCGGCATACCCAGGATGTCGGCTGGATCGAGCTCGTACTCCCTCGCAAGCAACTCAAGGGCCTTAAGCACGCGAAGCGCGTCCTTACGGCGCACATGTGCGGTTCGCACGATTAGATCGAAGAGACGCAATTCGAGGGAGCCTACGAGTACCTGAACAACATCCACTTTCGGTTTACGCATGTTGCCTCCCTCAGTGATAGACGCGATGGCGACGCTTGCTCGGCCGAATCTTGCGCAGCTCGTGGTTGCGGTAAGCAGTCACGACCGAGCCATCGGGGGCGACCAGTACATGCACGCCATCGGCCTCGGAGACGTCAATGCCGAGTTCGGCACAACGGGCGACCTCCTTGTGCCCGATAACGCGGTAGGCCGCCCCACGCGCATGCACGGTGCGGCCGTAGCGCAGCACCATGGCCACACACCTTTCGGAGATTCCGCGCTGCCCCATGCGCATCTGTGCATGGTCAGTGAGAGGAAGATCGCTCGAAGACTGACTGAAATCCGCTGGGCTCTGCATGGCTTCATCTCCTTGTCGCTTACAACCCATACCCAGCGAAAGGCGTGCCAGTTGCTCTTCGAGAGAATCCTTAATCTATACAATAGCTTATGAGTCTTGGCAGCCGAAACGGTCGAACTTGAATATAAATCTGAGTGCCTAGAAGAAATTTTCTTCCATACATCCCCGCATCTTGCGTGAGGGGAGGCAGCGTCGTCGTACGCTGCTGACCGTCGATCACCTCATAGGCCTTCACACCTGACTTTGACACCACCA
>CAZBSB010000055.1:0-11665 GCA_964494535.1 uncultured Rhodospirillales bacterium | reverse complement strand
GTCAAGGTGCGGCCAATCTCCTGCCGCGCGCCACCTTGCGCATATTTGGTCAGCACCGCCTCCATCACGCGGTCGAAATCGCGGTGAAAGCCTTTCAGCTCCGTATCGGCATCCGCGCCGCCTTGGCCGGGGTGGCCTTCCGGCGGTATATAGTCCGGCAACAGGCGCTGGCCGGATTTATGCAGCACAATCTGCTGACGCAGCACTGAAAATGAAATATGCGTTTCCGTGTTCATCGTTCCCTTTTCCGGCGCGGCATGGGCAGCGCCTATAAAGGTAATACGCGTCAGCTCGGTCGCTGGTTTCAGCGCGCCACAAAAATTACGCAAAATTAACCATGAATGTCGGCGCTTAGCGCTTTTCCGGCTCCGGCGGTTGTGGCCGATGCACGAAACTGACCAGCACGAAGCTAATGATCATCAGCAAATACCAGGCGCCGAATTTAGCGATGGGCACCAGCTGCCAACCCTTCGCCTGATTGGGATAATACCACGCGGCGGCGAAAGTGCCGACATTTTCCGCGAGCCAGATGAAGAACGCGACAAGCCCGAAGCCAACCAGCAGCGGCATTCTGCGCCACGCGCGATGCGGCTTGAAATACACCCAGCAACGCCCCCACAGCGCGCCGGTGATAAGATAAATCGCGGCACGCATATCTGTAACGAAGTGATGCGCGAAGAAATTGGCGTAAATGCTGCCCGCCAGCACGCCGCTCTGCCACAATGGCGGATAATTGCTGTAACGCATATCGAAAATGCGGGTGATGCGCGCGATATAGCTGCCTACCGCGGCATACATGAAGCCGGAAAACAGCGGCACACCACCCAGGCGCATCACGGCGGTTTCAGGATAAGTCCACGATCCCATCTGCGTCTTGAACAGTTCCATGCAGGTGCCGACGATGTGGAAGATGAGAATAACCTTGGCTTCCGCCAATGTCTCCATCCGCAACAGCAGCAAGGCGCTTTGGATGCTGAGCGCGGCGATGAACAGAAAATCATAGCGCGCCAGAGGCCACTCCGCCTGCCACACATAACGCGTGACCAAAATCAGCCCCAGCATGAGCGCGCCGAACAAACACGCCCAGCCTTGCTTGAAACCGAAGAGCAAAAATTCCCACCCCCAAGCGCGCCAGCCGGGCGGCGGATCATAGGCCTCTAGCGCCAAGCGGATGCGGTAGAATCGGCTATGAGCGAAGGTGAAAGCCATGCAATGATTTCGCGGTTGGCAACGGATTGCGGCGTGGCATAATCGCGCAAGATTCATTTCGCCGCAACTGCTCAGGACTTCGCGTGACGCTGACCCTCTCCCCCGCCCCGTTGCGCGACCAGCCGACCAAGCGGCGCGGCTTTCCGTGGCTCGGCGTCAGCTTTCTGCTGCTGTTTCTGCTCGCCTTATTGGCGGGTGCCGGCGCGATACTAGCCGTGCTGATGCCCGGGCCGGCGACGGAGCGGCAAACCATCATCATCCCGCATCAGAGCGGGCTGCGCGGCATCGGCGCCGTGCTGGTGGAAAAAGGGCAAATTCACCATCCGCTGCTCTTCATCCTACCCGCCAAATTGCTGAGCGAAGACAAGCTGCAGACCGGCGAATATGAGTTCGCGCCCGCCATGTCGGTGCTGGACATCATCGCGCTGCTGCGCGCCGGCAAGACCTTGACGCACAAAATCACTATCCCCGAAGGCCTGACCAACGCTGCCGTGAGCAAGCTGCTGGCGGCGGAGCCGTTGCTGACGGAGACGCTACGCGACCTGCCGCCGGAAGGGTTGCTGTTTCCGGCCACCTATCATTTTAAATATGGCGATAGCCGCAACGCGCTGCTGGCGCAGATGCGGCAGACGGCGCAGGAAACCCTGAACGCGCTGTGGAGCAAGCGCGCGCCCAATCTGCCGCTGGCCACGCCGGAGCAGGCCTTGACGCTCGCCTCCATCGTGGAAAAGGAAACCGGCGTGCCCGAGGAGCGGCGGCGCGTCGCTGGCGTGTTCATCAACCGGCTGCGCAAGGGCATGAGGCTGCAGTCCGACCCCACGGTGATATTTGCGCTCACACAAGGCAAAGCCCCGCTGGGGCGCGCTTTGACCAGCGCCGATCTGGCTTTCCTATCGCCCTATAACACTTATGCGGTGACGGGACTGCCACCGGCTCCCATCGCCAATCCCGGCCGCGCCGCGCTGGAAGCCGCGCTGCAGCCGGAGGCGCATGATTTGTATTATTTCGTGGCGGACGGCACCGGCGGCCACGCTTTTGCTAAAACATTGGACGAGCATAACCGCAACGTCGCCGCCTGGCGCAAATTGCGACAGTAACTGCTCCCTATGATCGAAAGCTGTATAGATTCGCTTTCACCGCGACGTAAATCAGTAGCCAGATGATCAGGCTGATGCCGAAAGTCCAGGCGGCTTTGCGCTGCAGGTCGGGGTTGGCGGGGGCGCCGGGCATGGCGCCTTCGGGGCGGTTTTCATCGCGCCGAATGCCGATGGGCAAGGCGCAGAAGAACACGACCCACCAGATGATGGCGAACAAGGTGATGCCGGAAACGATATTCATGCGGCGCTGGGCGGCAATGGGATGAGACGTCGCCGCCACAGCAGCATGGCGATGAAGACCGTATCCAGCGCGATGACCCACAGCGGAAACAGGATGGAAGCCCAGGTAATGGTCTCCAGCGCTAGAATAGTGAAGATGAAGCGTAGATTGCCGATGGCATAAGTAAAAATCTTCTCTTGGTGCGGGAATAGCCAGGATTTACGGAAGGTGGGGTAAAACGCCATGCCGTCTATAAAGCAGAGCAGCGCCACCGACCACAGCGGGTTCATGGTGTAATGCCACAAAGGAATGGCCAGCAGTGCCAAGCCGAAACACACCGTGTCGCCGCGGGTGACGTTGCGTGTGCCATAGCCTGCTACCGCTAGCACGGCGACAGCGGCGATCTGCACCGTGCCGATGGCGGAAGTCCAGGCGCCGACGCCGCCTTTTTCTGCGAACTGCACCGCCGTTACAATGCCGTTGACCAGGCTCCAAGTCAGCCAGGTGAAGGCGTGCGGTTTCACTGTGTGCCGAAAAATGCCTACGAAATACGGCCACAGTGCAATCGTGCCGATGATGATGGCAAGAATGGCGAAGATGTCGGTGTCGTTCAAACCCATCACCTTTGCATCACGCCGCGTTAGACCCGCACCACATGAACTTCCGTTAGCGGCTTTTTGCCGTGCAGATCGTTCAGGCAGCGCCGCAAGGCCTGCCCCGCCACTTTGCTGACCTGGTCATCATTGATGCGCGCCGATTTCGGCATGGTTTCCAGCGCATCGGCCATAAGGGCACTAGCCTTGCTGATGATGCCGTCCAACTCATGGCCATCCGCCACGCCCATCAGCGTGATCTGCGGGTCTTTCATCAACGCGCCTGCGCGGTTGATTACGATGGTCGCCACCGCCGCGCCGCCATAGCCGATTTTTTGCCGGTCTTTGACCGCACCCTGCCCCATCGGCCGCAGCGTCTTGCCGTCCAGCCCCCAGGTGCCTACCGGCACCTCGCCAACCACCGTGGCGCCCTCAGCGGCCAACTTGATGATCTGGCCATTGGCCGGCAGCAGCGTGTGCGGCACGCCGCATTCTTTGGCTAGGCGGATATGCTCCGTCTGGTGCCGGAATTCGCCATGCACTGGCACGGCGATGCGCGGCTTCACCCAACGATAAAGCTGTTGTAATTCTTCCTGCGCAGCGTGGCCGGAGGCATGGATGACATGCGGCGTCTGCTCCTGGGTGATGACCTGGACGCCCATCTCCACCAGCATATTTTGGATTTTGCCGATAGCTTTCTCATTGCCGGGAATGTTGCGCGAGGAATAGACGACGTTGTCGCCTTCCTCCAACACCAGTTCTTGATGTTCGCCGGCCGCGAGGCGCGAGAGGGCGGAGCGTTGCTCGCCCTGGCTGCCGGTGCAGATATAGACTACTTTGTCGCGCGGTACGAGCGCGGCATCGGCCGGCTCCAGGAAGCTGTTAAATTCCGGCAGATAGCCGCAGGCTTCCGCGATTTCAGCATTACGCCACAGAGACCGCCCGACCAACGCCACTTCGCGCCGGCTGGCGCGCGCCGCCACCGCTATGCTCTTGATGCGCGCGATATTGCTGGAAAACAGCGTGACCACGATGCGGTGGCGCAAGCCGGCAAAGGCTTGACGCAGCCCCTTCTCCACATCCGCCTCCGAATGCGTGTGGCCGGGCACGGTGGCGTTGGTGGAATCGCCGATCAGCGCCAGCAGCTTGCCATCGCCCAATTCCTGCAGCCGCTTTTCGTCCGTGAGGTCGCCGATGATGGGCTTGGGGTCGAGCTTCCAGTCGCCGGTATGCAGCACGGTGCCGTTATCGGTCGTCAGCAGCAGCATGTTGGATTCTGGGATGGAGTGCGTGACCGTAATCAGCTCGGCGCCGAACGGGCCGAGGCTGAACTTGCCGCTCATCGGCAGCTCAATGACTCGCACCTTGCTTAAGCCCCGGTGATCCGCCATTTTGGCGCGAATGAGCCGCGCCGTGAACGGCGTGGCGTATATCGGCACCTGCAGCTGGTTCCACAGATATTCCAGCGCGCCGATATGGTCCTCATGACCATGCGTTATGACGATGGCCACCAGATCATGCTTGCGTTCCGCGATGAAGCTGATGTCAGGCATGATGACATCAATGCCTGGCGTGGTCTCGTCGCCGAAGGTCACGCCGCAATCCACCATCAACCACTTGCCTTTGGTGCCGTAGAGGTTGAGATTCATCCCGATCTCGCCGGAGCCGCCGAGCGGCAGGAACCACAACGCGTCATCGGCGGGGCGGTGCGGGTCTTTTTTTACTTTACTCATCAGGGCAGTACCTTGTGGTGGTTGCGGTCAAAAATCAGCTTCAGACCACGCAATGTCAGCTCGGCATCGTGCAGGTTGAAAACGGGTGTGGCGGTTGCAAATAGCCCGGCCAGGCCGCCGGTGGCCAGCACCGGCATGTTGTGGTGGCCGGATTCGGCGCGGATGCGGGCAATCAACCCTTCTATCATGCCGATATAGCCGTAAAAAATGCCGGCCTGCATGGCGTCCACCGTATTGGTGGCGATCACCTTGGCGGGCGCCGCCACGGCCACGCGCGGCAGCTTCGCCGCAGCCATGTGCAATGCCTGCAGCGACAGGTTGGGGCCGGGCGCTATGACGCCGCCGGCATAGTCGCCGTCGGCATTTACATAATCCACCGTGGTGGCCGTGCCGAAATCTATCACCAGCAGCGGCGGCTTGCAGATGGCGCGCGCAGCGATGGCGTTGACGATACGGTCGGCGCCCAATTCTTCCGGCCGGTCAATCAGAATACGCAAACCGAGATCGAGCGCCGGATCGCCGACGAACCAAGGCTTGATGCCCAGATGGTTTTCGCACAGGCGCTGCAACGCGCCGTTTGCATCCGGCACCACGCTGGAAATAATGGCCGCTTCCAGCTTGTCGGGGTTCACGCCCTTGACCGCGAACATCTGCAGCAGAAACACGGCATATTCGTCCGCCGTGCGGTCGGCGCGGGTGGCCACGCGCCAGCTGCCGGCCAGTTCGGGGCCGGAAAAGATGGAAAACACGATATTGGTGTTGCCTGCATCAATCGCCAGCAGCATTCATCCCTCGCCGGAAAATGGGGCAAAAACCTCGCCCGACGCAATTTTTTGCAGGATACCTGTTGGCCGGCGCAAGAGCAAATGCCCCTTTTCATCTATGCCCATGAAATGGCCGGTCATTTCGTTGTTTGGTAAACGCACCACGATTTCCGACCCCAGATTGGCGGCCTGCGCCAGCCAGGCGGCGCGCACGCTGGGAAAATCGCCTTTCTCCAGGGCTTGCCGCTGCCGGTCGAGCGCCGGCAACAACCGCTCCAGCCGATGCTGTGGGCTCGTTTCCGGCGCGCCATAGCCCAGCTGCGCCAGCGATGTAACCGGATAGGGCATGTTGGCGGGGTGCGACGCCAGGTTGACACCCATGCCGATGATGAGCGCCAGCCCCCGCGGCGTGTTGATGGATTCCAGTAAAATACCAGCCAGCTTGGCGCCATCCGCCAGCACGTCGTTCGGCCATTTCAGCTGTACGCGCTCAGGCGCCAGTGTTTCAGGCAGGGTTTGCGCCAGCGCCAAAGCTGCCGCGAAGCTGAACAACCCTAATTCCGCCTGCGGCATGGTGGGGCGCAGCAAGACTGAAGCATAGAGATTGCCGGCTGGCGATGCCCAACTGCGACCACGCCGACCGCGGCCACCGGTCTGCACATCAGCACGGATGACCAGGCCATCATCAGCGCCCGCCAACGCGGCCTGCCGTACATCGTCCATGGTGCTGACGGTGCTGGCCAGGTGCTGAACCTGAAAAGCGGCGGCCGCTGTTCCCATGCCGTCAGAGATTGTTGAACAAAGCGGCGGCAGCGACTTTGGCGCTGTCCGTTACCCAGCCGGGCACGAGCGCGAAGCCCAACATGCCGGCCACCGAAACCGCCATAACCGAACGCAGGCGGTATTCCGGCACCGGGTCAATCGCCGCGTCCGTCTTGTCGTCGAAATACATCAGCACGATGAGGCGCAGATAATAGAACGCGGCCACGGCGCTGGTGAGCAGGCCGATGATAACCAGCGGATACAACCCGGCCTGCCAGGCGGCGGCGAAGACATAGAACTTGCCATAAAATCCGGCCAGCGGCGGCACCCCCGCCAGCGAGAACAGCAGCAATGTGAGCGCAAAGGCCAACAGCGGCCGCTGCCGCGACAGTCCTGCAAGTTCACTTACATTTTCCACCATCGCGCCGCCGCGCCGCAACGCCAGCACCACCGCGAACACGCCCAGCGTGTTGAGGAAATAGATGGCAAGATAGACCAGCAAGGCCTGCGCGCCCGCCACCGTGCCGGCCGCGATTCCCACCAGCGCATATCCAACATGCGAGATGGAACTATAGGCAAGCAGTCGTTTGATGTTCTTTTGCATGATGGCGGCGAAACCGCCGACGAACATGGAAACAATGGCCAGAAAAGTCAGCACCTGCTGCCATTCCGCGCCAAGCCCGTGCAGCGGCTGATACAGCACCCGCGTGAACAAGGCCAGCGCCGCCACTTTCGGCGCGACAGCGAAAAAGGCCGTGACGGGCGTTGGCGCGCCTTCATAGACATCCGGCGTCCACATATGAAACGGCGCGGCCGAAACTTTGAAAGCCAGCGCCGCCATGACGAAGATGAGCGCCACATAGGCCTCGCCGCTCGCGCGCGTATTGGTGAAATAGAGATGCAGCGCCGTGAAATCGGTGGTGCCGGTCATGCCATACAGCAGAGACATGCCGAACAGCAGGATGCCGGAAGCCAAAGCGCCCAGCACGAAATATTTCATCCCCGCTTCGCTGGCGCGCAAATCGTCGCGTCGGAAGGCCGCCAGCACATACAACGCCAGGCTCTGCAATTCCAACGCCACATAGAGCGAGAGCAGATTATGCGCCGAGACCATCAGCATCATGCCGATAGTGGCGAACAGCACCAGCACGGGATATTCGAACTGCGCGATGCCGTGGTTTTTTTGGTATGGCCGCGACAGCAGCAGCGACCCCGCCGCCGCCAGCAATATCAGCACCTTCGTCACATGCGAAAAAGCGTCATCTACAAACATATCGCTGAAAGCCAGATTCCATTTGGCATCCAGCCTCCCTAGCAGGTAAATCGTGGTGCCCAGGCCGGCGATAGCGCCGGCATGGATGATGCCGTTCCAGATCGGCCGCATGAACAGCCCGGCCAGCATGAGCAGCACTGTGAACGCGGCCAAAAATAATTCCGGCGCCAGGAAGACGAGTTCTATCGGATCGTTCATGGTCTCATCGTCCTGCCTTGGCTTGCGTGGTGGTCACCACTTGCGCCACCGTTGGCGCCATCACGTTCTTCACGCTGGTGGGGTAAACGCCCATCCAGACAATCAGCGCCACGATGGGCAGGAACATCGCCAATTCCCGCGTTGACAAATCCGGCATCGCCGCCGCGTCGGCATTTACGGAAGGGCCATAAAAAACGCGCCGGTAAAGCCACAGCATATAAGCGGCACCCAGCACCGTGCCCAACGCCGCCAGCGCCGCCACGCGGCCATCGAACAAAAACGCACCCTGCATACTCAAAAATTCGCCCACAAATCCGCTGGTGCCCGGCAGACCGACGCTCGCCATGGTAAAGATCATGAACATCGCGGCATATTTCGGCATGGTGTTGGCCAGACCGCCATAGCGCGCGATCTCCCGCGTGTGCAATCGGTCATAAATCACGCCCACGCACAAAAACAACGCGCCGGAGACCAGCGTGTGCGAGAGCATGACGTACATGGCGCCTTCCAGTCCCTGCGTGTTGCCCACGAAGATGCCTAGCGTCACATAACCCATATGCGCGACGGAGGAATAGGCGATCAATTTCTTGATATCGCTCTGCACCAGCGCCACCAGCGACGTATAGATGATGGCGACAATGCTGAGAGCGAGGACGAGCGGGGCAAAGTGCGCGCTGGCTTCCGGCAGCATTTGCAGGTTCAGACGGATGAGGCCATAGCCGCCCATCTTGAGCAGCACGCCGGCGAGGATAACGGAGCCGGCCGTCGGCGCTTCCACATGCGCGTAGGGCAGCCAGGTATGGAACGGCCACATGGGCGTCTTGACCGCGAAGCCGGCAAAGCAGGCCAGCCATAGCCATTTGGCCGTCTCCAGCGGGAAGCCCTGGGCGATCAGCACCGTCATGTCCGCCGTGCCGGCATACAGCACCATGGCGATGATGGCGGCCAACATCAACACCGAGCCGGTGAAGGTGTAGAGGAAGAATTTATACGCGGCATAAATCTTTCCCTGCCCGCCCCACACGCCGACGATGAGGAACATGGGAATCAGCACACCTTCGAAGAACACATAGAACAGCACCAAGTCCAACGCCGTGAACATGCCGATCATCATGGTTTCCAGCGCCAACATGGCGATCATAAATTCCGGCACGCGTTTGGTGATGCCGCTGAAAGCGGAAAGGATGCAAATGGGCGTGAGGAAGGTGGAGATCAGCACGAACCAGATGGAGATGCCGTCTATGCCGCGAAAATAGCTGATGCCCAGCTGCGGCAGCCATTCCACCCGCTCCACGAACTGCATTCCGGTGTTCTGCGCGTCAAAGTCGCGCAACAGCAGCAACGAAACGGCGAAGGTGATGCCGCTCGTGAGCATAGCGATGATCTGCGCCGCGCGCGCATCCTTATCGCTCTGGCTGCGGGCGAACAGCAGAATGAGCAGCGCGCCCAGCAGCGGCAGGAAGGTGGTGATGGAAAGGATCGGCCAGGTCATGGGCTATCTCCTCACCCAATAGAGCGCAATAAGCGCGGCCAGCGCAATCACCATCACGAAGGCATAGTGATAGACATAGCCGGATTGCAGAGCGGCGGCGCGGGCGGCGATGACGCGGGCGGCTGAGGCCACGCCGTTGGGGCCGAAGCGGTCTATGATGCCGTCATCGCCGGTTTTCCAGAACAGCTTGCCGAGGCGCGACGCGTTGCGGACGAAGAGGAAGTCATACAGCTCGTCAATATAATATTTATTGAAGAACAGCCGGTAGATAGCGCCAGTTGCGTTAGCCATCTTGGCGGGCAGCCCCGGCACCCAGAGATAAAACACATAGGCCAGGCCGATGCCGCTGAGCGCCGCGCCGAGCGGCAGCAGCTTCACCCACAGCGCCACATGGTGCGCGTGTTCCACCGCGTCATTCTGCGGCAGCACAAAGATGGCGTTGCGCCAGAATTCCGCCCGCCCCTCGCCCACGAACCAGTCATACGCGCCGATGCCGGCGATGAAAGAGCCTATGGCCAGCGGCACCAGCGGCAGCAGCATGATGGCCGGCGATTCATGCACATGCTCCTGCGTATGATGGTCGGCGCGCGACTTGCCGTGGAAGGTTAGAATCAGCAGCCGCCAGGAATAGAACGCCGTGAGGAAAGCGGTGACGATGCCAAACCAATAGGCCATCTGCCCCACGGCGCTGTGCGCCGCCCAAGCGGATTCCAGAATAATATCCTTGGAATAGAACCCCGCCATGCCGAACACGCCGTATATCCCCACGCCGCCAAGCGCCAGGGAACCGATCCACATCAGCGCATAAGTGATGGGTATCTTGCGCCACAGGCCGCCCATTTTCCGCATATCCTGCTCGCCGGACATGGCATGGATGACCGAACCGGCGCACAGGAACAGCAGCGCCTTAAAAAACGCGTGCGTCATAAGGTGGAAAATCGCCGCTGAGTAGGCGGAAACGCCGAGCGCGAAGAACATATAGCCCAGCTGGCTCATGGTGGAATAGGCGATGACGCGCTTGATATCGAACTGCGTCAGCCCGATGGTGGCCGCGACCAGCGCCGTAAAGGCGCCCAGCGCGCACACTACATCCCGCGCCAAGGGCGCATATTCGAACAAAGGCGACAGGCGCGCCACCATCACTACGCCCGCCGTCACCATGGTCGCGGCGTGGATAAGCGCGGAAACAGGCGTCGGCCCCTCCATCGCGTCCGGCAACCAGGTATGCAGCCCCAGCTGCGCCGATTTGCCCATGGCGCCGATGAATAGCAGCAAACAAGCGGCATCCACGGCGTTGAAGCCGAAGCCGGCGAAATGCAGAATGCGCTCCTGCGCCGCCATGCCCGCCGCCTGGCTGAAGATGCCGTCAAACTGCACGGTGTTGAACAGCGCAAAGCACAGCATGATGCCTAGCGCGAAGCCCAGATCGCCCACGCGGTTGACCAGAAAGGCCTTGATGGCGGCCTTGTTGGCGCTGTCCTTCTCATACCAGAAATTGATGAGCAGATAGGACGCGACACCCACCCCTTCCCAGCCGAAGAACATTTGCAGCAGATTGTCTGCCGTCACCAGCATCAACATGCAGAAGGTGAACAGGCTGAGATAGGCCATGAAGCGCGGAATACTTTTGTCGTGGCTCATATAGCCGATGGCATAGACATGCACCATGCTGGACACGCCATTGACCACCACCAGCATGATGGCCGTCAGCGTATCGAACCGCAGCGCCCAATTGACCTTGAAATCACCGGAATTGATCCATTCCGCCAGATGCACGGTGCGGACATTGCCGGCCAGCGCCACATCCTGGAACAACATCACGGAACAGACGGCGGCATACAGCACCAGCGCGGTCGTGACCCAGGCAGAAACATTGTCCCCCAGGCTGCGGCCGAACACGCCGACCACGAAGGCACCCATGAGCGGCGCGAACACCGCCATCACATCCATGCAGGCTTGCATATCCATGGCGTCAACCCTTCATTTGATTGATGTCCTCAACCGCGATGCTGCCGCGGTTGCGGAAATAGACCACCAGGATGGCGAGACCGATGGCGGCCTCGGCGGCCGCAACGGTGAGGATGAACATGCTGAACACCTGGCCGGTGATGTTGCCCAGATGCGTGGAGAAGGCCACGAAGTTGATGTTCACCGCCAGCAGGATAAGCTCCACGCACATCAAAATGACGATGACGTTCTTGCGGTTAACAAAGATGCCGAACACGCCGATGGTGAACAAAATCGCCGCGACAACGAGATAATGGGTAAGTGAAATCGTCATGGCGCCTTGACCTTTGACAAGTGGTCTTCAATCCTCTGAGGTA
>CAZBSB010000054.1:0-11698 GCA_964494535.1 uncultured Rhodospirillales bacterium | reverse complement strand
TGTGCGCATTTACCGGGTCCGATCTCTGGTTCTCTGAACCGTATCTGCCGTATGCGTGGAAGTCCGGTAATTCGATGAGTTTCCCGAGCCGGATTGTCGGGATATGCGCCTACGAGAATTCGGTGTTCGTGACCACCACGGCGAATCCATGGTTGGTGAATGGCGTATCACCGGACTCGATGAGCCAGACGATTCTCCCGGAGATTCAGGCGGGCGTAAGCAAGAACAGCATCGTGCAAATTGGTTCGAATGTAGCCTATCTGTCGCACGACGGGATTGTCATGGCGCGTGGTCTGGATACCACGGTTGGTCAATCGCTTCAGTTGTTCACGCGGAAGTCCTGGCGGGATCGCTACGCAAACCACCTGAGTCAAGCCAGACTTTCGGCGCATGACGGCGCGCTGATCTGCACCTTCGACAACGGCGCCGAGGGCTTCATCCTGCGCGGCGATGAAGCCGCTGGCACGTTCAGCCGCTACTCGCCCGTGGTCAATGCCGCCGCGATCTGGCCGGAAAACGATTGGCTGTATTTCTCCCAGGGCAACGCGGTCTATGCGCACAAAGGCAGCCCGAACAGCTTGCCGTTCGTCTGGCACTCGAAAGACATGCTCCTGCCGAAGCCGCACAACTTTGGCTGCTGCCAGGTACGCGGCTCGGGATCGGCAACGTTCGAGTTCTACGTCGATGGCACGCTCAAGCACACCAAGACGCTGACGCTCACCGAGCGGTTGCAGATGTTCCGGCTGCCGTCCGGGTTCGTCGGCGCGCGCTGGTCGGTGCGCATCACCGGAGCGGCAGGCGCCATCATCAAGCAAGTGCTGATCGCCACCAGCCCGAAGGAGTTGCAGGGTGTCTAACCCAGTCGTTCCTGCCATTCCGCCGCTTTCAGCGATTGCCGACCCGAATACACGGGCCGTCCTGCAAGCGCTGATCAATGGCTGGCAAGTCCGCAATGGTCAGTCCGGATCGGGTGACAACGCTTTCCTGACGGCACTGGACATCCCCCAGGTGGTGAATCAGTATTTCACCTCGCCCTCGAACACGCCTTCCGGAGGCCGCGTGACCGGGCCGATAGCGCCGGTCATCGATGCCATTATCCGAGAGGTCGTCAATTCCCGTGAGTGGCTGGCGCTGCAAGAGAAGATTGTCCGCATCGAGACACCTGACTGGCTGCGTGATGCGATGCGGATCGCCCAGACCGATATTGCCAGACAGGTGACGGTTATCGCGGCACGACTCGGCGACAACGAAGCGGGTTTTGGCGAGGAACGGATTGCTCGGGTGACGCTGGAGCGTTCTGTGGTCGAGGCGTTCAAGCAGCTGGTGGCGAGCTACGGCGAGAGCACGGCAGCTATCACGGATATCAGTTCCGCCATCGCCACGTATGCCAATGCCGAGGCAAATCGCGTCAGCCAGTTGTACGTCGAAAACGGCACGTACAGCGCCGGCATTCAACAGCAGCAACAGGTGAACGCCAATATAAACGGCGTGACCAGTGCGATGTACACCCTGCGCGTGCAAGCTGGCAACGTCGTCACCGGCATGTCGTTCGGCGCATCGACAAATTCAGCCGGGCAGGCGACATCAAACATCGTGTTCAGTGCCGATAGCTTCGCGGTTGGGAATGCGGCATCGAATGTCGTGCCGTTTACGGTCAAAACAAGCCCGTGGACAGATTCGCAGGGCGTCACTCACTCGGCTGGCGTTTACATCACCAACGCCAAGATAGCCCAGGCCACTATCGACAATTTGACCGTGACGACCAGCCTGATCGCGCCGAACGCGGTGACTGCCGAAAAGATCCCGGCCAACACCGTATCCCAGGGATGGCACGGGATTTATGCGGGCGGGGCGGTAGGGATAGGCACGTTTACGCTGCTCACGGTGCAGATACCACCAGGAACAGTCATACCAAGCGGGTCATTCGCGGCGATCATCTCCAGTGGATTCGTGTTTCCTGCCGGGAATGGCGAGATCAGCTTTCCGCCTGGCATAGACACATCCCCGGCGGCTGGGGATACCTACAGCGTGTCGATCACCACCACAAACATTACCTCGATTCAGAGCGGGTCGTTGGCTATTGTGCTGATGAAGAGATGATTCTCGGGCTATGACAACGCTTACCCTGATCGACTCGACCCACCTGGACGCCGTCTGGGCCATCGTGGCGCCGATCCTCGCCAGAGCCATCCGGGCAAACCACGGCGAAGAATCGATCGATCAAGTGCGGATGCAGATCGCAGAGGGCCGCAAGTACCTATTCATCTGGCATGAAGGTGAGCGGCCAATCACCGTGGTGGTGGTGGGCATGCAGCAGATGCCGAATTGCCGCATTGCCCATGTCGCCTATCTGGCCGGCGAGAGCACTGAAGCCGGCTGGTCGTCGTTGAAAGAAGCGTGCCGGAAACTCGGCGCATCGAAGATCCAGGCGTTTTGCGGCAAGCCGCAGGCGCGATTATTCCGTCGGTTCGGGATGGCCGACGCCTATACCGTAATGAGGGCAGATCTATGAACCGTTTCGATCCCATCTTCTTCACGCCGCCGCACAACACGCCAGACCGTCGGCGCCGTCTATTCAAGAGCGGTGGCGGTGACAATTACTACGAGAACCAGGACCGCTTGCTGGGCGTGCAAGCCGACGCCGCCCTGGAACTGCTCAACGCTGGCAAACCTTATCTGAGCGATGCGGTTTCGTCGTTTGCCACGGAGAGCAAGAAGTTCTCTGACCCGGCCTACGAAGAAAAGATGGTTGGTCAGGCTGGCGCAGACGCTCAACAAGCCATCGCCAGCAACGCCGAGGCCGCGAAGCGCGGTCTGGAACGGTTTGGCATCAATCCAAACTCGGGCCGATTTGCAACCATGACCGCAGACAACGCTATTCGTGGCGCCGCCCTTGAGACGGGCGCCAAGAATACCGCCAGGAATCAGGTCGAGAAGATGAAGTTGGCCTCGTCCAAGGACTTCTATTCCTCCCTTGTTGGACAACAGTCCGACGCAGCGAGTCAGGTCGGAAATTCCGCAAGCGCCTACGGCAACATGGGCAACGCCCAGGCACAGAACCAGAACGCCGAGATGTCCACATGGGGTCAGGCGGCCGGCACGGGACTGGGTATCGCCGCAGACAACAACTGGTTCGCGAAAGACGGCGGCAAAGTAGGCGGCTGGAGGAAACCCAAGATCAAGCGTGCGCTCGGTGGTGGTGCTGGGCAAGGCCTGTTCAACACCGGCAACGGCAGCGTGGTCACGCGGCCATCCTCGCCGACCAGTTCAGGAAACCTGATGGCGAAGGGTATGAATGCGGCCAAGCTCGGCATGAATCTACAGAAAGCGGTGCCGAACGTATTGGGCAAGGTCGGGGACAAGTTGGCCATGAGCAGCAATCCGACTCTGAGCAACCTGGGTATGTCCGCGCAAAATGCGGAAGTCATGCTCGGGAACACGGCGGTTCCTGTTATTGAAGGCGCTGCCGATGGCGCGGCCGCCGCAACCGCCGCCGAGGCAACAAACATCGGCATGGCCGGTGCTGGTATGGATTTGATGGGTGGCACGGCCGCAGCCGCCGGGGGCACGGCGGCATCCTTGGCCCCAGTAGCTGCCGCGCTGCCGTGGGTCGCGGGCGCGCTTGCCATTGGCTCAATGTTCGATATGTTCAAGGATGGCGGCGAAAAAGTGAGCATTCAGGATCGCATTCAGCACGCCGTCGAACGGGCTTCGCAGGAAACGGGCATCGATCAGGACATCCTGCACAATCTGATCAAAGCCGAGTCGAGCGGCAATCCAAAGGCGGTCAGTCGAGTTGGTGCCGTCGGTCTGGTTCAGTTGATGCCTGGTACAGCCAAACAATACGGCGTTAAGGATCGCTTCGACATTGAACAGAACGTCATGGGCGGCGCCCGTTACCTGCGCGACCTGGCCAAGCAGACCAAAGGCGACATGATTGCCGCCGTCGGGAATTACAATTCCGGGCCGGCACACTACCTGCGCACCGGGAACATCTCGCCAAACCGCGAGACATACAATCACGTCGCCAAGGTGTTCGGGCAAGAGGCACTGAGCACCTTGCCGCCGTTGCGCAAGAATCGTGAAAAACGCTCCGGGCTGCCACGGAAGCCGATGACGCCAGAAGGCGCCATGACCTTGGCACCGTCGGCCGATATACCGGTACGCAACTTCGCGCCCGAGGTGACGCAACAGACTTTGGACGGGCCGAGCCTGATTGATCGCCCGGCCTCGTTGCCCATGGCTTCGCCTATGCTGCCGAACCTGGGCGACACAGCGACCGCCTCGCCGATGCTGGCCAGCACGCTGGCCGCTGCTCCGAAGCCGTCCGTCTACCGTATCCGCAAAGGCGATACCTTGTCTGGCATCGCCTCGGCGCATGGCGTTACCGTGGCCGACATGATGGCCGCGAATCCACACATCAAGGATGCCAACGTTATTCGTGCTGGAGACGCTTTGCGCCTGGCTGAGGGTGGCAAAGTCGATCCGCTCGCCGAGTACATGAAGGGGCAGGGCTGGAGCCATGGCGAGCAGGACAAGAAAGCGGTGTATGAGACCTTGTTCAAGGCACCTTACACCGGGGCGCGCGAGCAGGACGCCAAGATTCTGGAAGTGTTCAAGAACCTGGACGCCGAAGATGCTGAGTCCGGCAAGTGGGATCGTCTGGACAAGGATTCTCAAGGCCTCAAGATGGCCGACGGCGGCCGGGCAGACATGACGCAGGGCGGCGAGGTCTCCGGGCCTGGCACGCCGACGTCGGATTCCGTGCCGGCGGCTCTATCGGATGGCGAGTTCGTCGAGAACGCCGAGGCGGTGGCCATGAGCCGCGCCGAGGTGGCGCCGGTGGTGGACGCCTGGAAGCGCGGCGATGGAGATGCTGAGGCGCTACTCGGCGCCATCAACGATGCCGGACTGGAGAAGCGCTACGGCGACGACGATGACGGAAAGCGTCAGGCCACGTTCTTGACCGAGGCGCGCGACCTGGTCGAAGGCATCCGGTCCTTGCCGCACGGCGAGGCATCCATGCCCGTCCTGGAGGAGTCCTATTATCGGCTCGCCGCCAGCAAGCCGGACAACCCGTCCAGCGAGGAACAGGACGCCATCGCGGAAATCAAGACGGCCATCGCGGTCTGGCTGGCCGATCAGCGCGCCGGCGCGAGTGAAGTGAAGCGCGGTCTCGGCGGCGCCTCGTTCTTCGGCGGCCTGATGCGCGGCTTCGATGATGGGCAAGCTATTTCCGCGCGGTACCGCGATGCTCGCCAGCGCAAGGAATTCCAGAAGGCGGTCGGCGATGCCATGAGCAAGTCCGAGACCGAAGCCGCGCAATCTGGCAAGACGGTCAACGTCCTGGATACCGGGGCGGTTGACAAGGCCGATCTGGGCGCGGGTGGTGGGACGTATGCCTATGCCGACGCCGATGCGGCGAAGTCGGCCTACGCCCAGGCGAAGGACATCGAGGATATGCAACGCGACCCTGAATTTTCGGCGGCGTTCCATGCCAAACCCAATGATCGCGGCGTGCAGACATTCCAGATTCCTGACCTGACCACGGTTGAAACAAAACCGCTTGAACCGATCAATGCAACGGCGGAGTCTGTGCACGATGCACACAACGCCGACCTGTTGCAAAGCGAACTTGCCAAGACGCCGCTTGCCAAACCAGATCAACAGCGCGTCACGATGCCGGCGATGGAGTTGCCCGAGGTCACGCTTCAGGAACCCAAGAATACTCAGCCCGCAAACCCGTTCAAGCCGAGCGGCATCCGCCTGACCCAGACCGCGACGCGCGCCCGTACCGCCGATGACGTGTTCGCCAGCAAGTACGTGCCCGGCATTCAGTCCATGCTGATGAAGCAGGGCCGTATCAAGGAGGCCGATGCCTTTGGCGAGTGGGCGAAGGACAAGGAACGCGCGGCCTATGGCCGGACGTGGTCGAACGCGGCGATGAAGTACATGGCCGGCGATACCGAGGGCGCCATCAAGGCGTCGAAGGACATCTACGACCGCATGATTCCGGACGGACTGTATGCCGAAACGATCCCCGGCGAAGGTGGCAAGTACACGGTGAACTTCCGCGACGAGAAGACCAATACCATCGTCAGGACGCACCAGGCCAGCGCCGCCGATCTGTCCAAGCTCGCCATCGGTGCGCTGTCGCCCATGGAGCAGTTCAATAGCTGGTGGAAGATGCAGGAAGCCGAACGCGAGGCGAAGAAGCCGAACCTGAAGGTGGTGGGCGATGTGCTAATCGACGCAAAGACCGGTGGCGTCGTGTTCGATGCCCGCAAGGACAAAGAGGCGACCGGCTACGCAGCCGAGCTTGCCGGCGCCGTCAAGGGCGGCAAGATTGCTCAGGAAAAGGCCGACAAGCTGTACGTGGACTACCTGGAGAAGCGGGCTAGCCAAAGCGGCGGCGTCACCATCCAGAACACCCCATTCGTTACCGAAAAGGTGGTCGGCCCAGACGGGAAAGTGAGGTTTCTCATCGGCGGCGGAAACGCCGGAATGGCGCAGACGATCGACACGGACGTCGTCGACCCGAAATTCGTCAACGAGCGGGCCGACAAGGCACGCAAGATGCTTGACGATGTCGTCACTCAAGCCAAAGAGAAGGCGGCCGGAGCGATGGATGGCGTCGACGAACTGGCGATCCAGGGAACGATTGATAAAGCCATCAAGGCCGACCCTGGCGTCGATGTGACCAAGCTCATCGGGACGGCTATTCAGCAGGCCCAGTACAAAGAGTACATAAGGCGGTGGGACGAGATGGTCAAGGAAGGCGCCAAAAATGACAGCGTGGAACTGAACAATCTGACCGCGCGCTACCGTAAGCTCGGTGTTCTCGCGCCCGACACCACACCGAAGCCGCCTGACGACCCGTGGTATCGCCCGTGGTAGAATGACCGCCGTGGGGAAGTTGCGCCCATAGTCAACGAAGCCGGCCTTGAGCTGGCTTTTTTATTGCCTGTCGGAATTGGAGCTACAGATGGACGGTCGCGTAGATACGGGTTGGGATGTAAGCAAGTTTGAGGCGAACCCTGAGCCGGCCCCAGAGGCGCCGTTTCCGTTATCCGATTTCCAGCCCGACTACACGCTTCCTCCGGCGACGCTCGCCGAACCGTCAGAACGCAGCCTGGGTCACATAGAGCCGAAACAAAAATTCGGCGACGCCTTTGTTAAGGCTCGCCAGTCCGGCCTGAAGGAATTCGAGTGGGGCGGCAAGCGCTACAGCACCGAGACTCGCGAAGAGGCGGCGATCCGGGTGGGCGGAAAGGCC
The DNA here is from genome assembly GCA_964494535.1 of uncultured Rhodospirillales bacterium. Lineage (GTDB taxonomy): Bacteria > Pseudomonadota > Alphaproteobacteria > UBA9219 > RFNS01 > JAGOHT01. Next base: position 4,422 of record CAZBSB010000054.1, on the reverse strand, counting down.
AAGCCGGTCTCCGACAAGCCGGCCGCCGCGCCGGCGGACGATGGGTGGTCGCTGGCCGCGTTCGGTGTTCAGGAGCCCAGCGCCGTTGATGCTCCGGGCGCACTGTACTCACCCAAAACCACGCAGGAACGAGTCGAGGCGGCCCGACGTGCTGTTCCGGTTCCCGAGTTGACCAAGGAGCTGGGATTCAAGGCAGCGGCCAAGCAGTACACGCATGACGTCAATCGCGCGGCTTCCGAAGAATTCGTGTCCGCACGGGCCGAAGAGCTTCTGCGCGAACAGCCATACCTCAAGCCGGAGACCGCCAAGGCACTTGCCGTGCGTGAAGCCATGGGCGGAGGTAAGGCGGACATCATCGAAGACCGCGACATGGCGACTCAGCGCGGCATCGATGCAGGAAGACGTCAGGAGGACATGGGCATCGGAGACGCCATTGTGTCCGGTACCGGGAAACTGACCGATGCCGCAAAGATTACCGGATCCTATGCGCTTGGGACGGAGGCATTGGCCGGCGCGATCAGTGACGCGATGAAGTCTGGTCCGCAAGACCTTTCCGCCACCGCGTTTGGCGCGCAACTCCAGGACGTTGGCAGTAGCATGACGCTGGATAAGTCTGCGCGCGAGAAGTTGGGCGGGTTCGTCGATATCGGAAACGCCATTCTCAGCAACCCGAAGGGATTCACTCACTTCATCTCCGAGCAGGCTCCTAATTTCGCCGCCATGACGGCTGGTAACCTGATCGGCTGGGTAACTGGTGGCCCCGCCGGTGCGCGAGCCGGTCAGGCTGTTTCTGAATTCCCGCTCGAATTCGGGTCGCAGTTGCAGGACCGGGTAGGAAAGTCGCTGAACGGACGCGAAGCCACCCGTGAAAACGTCCTGGCCGCGCTCAACGAGAACCCGAACATGGTCCGCCAAGCGCTGACCAAGGCTATCGGGACCACCTTCATCGATTCCGTGACGACGGTAGCCGGGCAGAAGGTCGCCGCCGACGTGGCCGCGGCCTCCGCCGTGAAGGCGCGCCGAGCGCTCGGAAACGAAGCCAGCGCAAGCGATATCGCGTACTTCGTTGTGCGCGACCTGGCGCGTAACCCGATGACGATGACCAAGGCGGTCGGGAATGGTATGGCCGTCGATACGTCCGGTGCCGCCGCCTCTGAGATCATCCCCCAGAAGGTAGCCTACGGCGAGGTCGATGCGGCCGACGTGATCGGCGAGACATTGCTTGAGCCGGTGTTCGGTTCGGTCGGTATCGCCGGCGCGGCAGTCGCCGCCGGCCGGCAAGCGGCAACCACGAACTTCGACGCCGACGTGATGGCCGGTCTGCTCGACAACTCGATCAGAGGCGCCGAGTTCGCGCCGCTCCCCGACGCCGGTATCGGCCAGGACGGACCCGGCCAGGCCGACTACGAGGCGGCCATGCGCCAGGCCTTCGGCGGAGCGACACAACCCGGAGCGACCACCGCGCCGGATGCGGTATCCCTGGCGCCCACCCAAGTGGCGCCGCCGCCGCCCTCCGGCCCGGTCACTGCCGCCCTGCAAGAGGCTATGCCGACGATGCCGCCCGCAGCTGCTGAACAGCCCTGGCGTAACCAATCTTTCTCTGATCTGCTTGCGCAGGACGCCGCGGATCCGCTCGTCCGCCCTGAAAACATGCTTCCCGTTGAGGATGCCGAGCCGATGCCGGAGATGCCGGCCGCCTCTGCGGATCAAGATTGGGCGCCAATGCCGGCAATGCCCTCGATGCCAGACGGCCAAGAATGGACACCGATGCCGGCTTCTCCGGAGATGGCCGAAGATCAGCCCTTGGAGACCAACGATATTGAGTGGGCAAACCAATTGCCGGTTGATGCTGCCGAGAATGCCGAACCGGAATCCGGCATCTTATCGGATCAATCTCAAGCCGATGCCGAGCCACAAGACGATTGGCTGAACCGGTTTATATCCGAAGACACGGGCACCGAAGAAGCGGCGAGTGACCCGGTGTTCTCCGCCGCGTTCAATGATCTACCCGACGAACCCGGCCTGATCGCCAATCAGGAGGCTGATGCGCCGCCTGAATCCAGTGTCGAACCCGGTGTAATGGCTGAGGCGCCACATGACAACATAGCGACCGATGACACCGCGCCGGCAGAGTCCGAAGTTTTTGTTTCCGGCGTCGACGGATTTGACGACGACGAATTGCTACGCCAGGCCGAAGCCGCGGCCACGAACGATAAAGGAGATCCTGATGCGTCTACCGAAATGGCTGCGTTTGGCCGTGAAGGACAAAGTGATCAGCCGCAAGGAAGCCAAGCGGATCGCGGAACTGGAGGACGAAGCGAATCGACCGCCGGAGATCGTCATGCCGGAAGAACTGAATCCAGTGTTGGAACGGCTGTATCTGTGGGAGATGCCCTGCCGGGAAGTGCTGCACTAGCCGAGGAAGCGGTCTATCCCGCAGAAGAAGCGACGATTGAAGCTCAAGAAATTGGCGGCGATACGCAAACTCGTAGCGGATATAGCGTTTTTTCGCCTTCCATCACGTCGATCAGCGTCAACCAAGAGACGGACGGAATCGGCAGCGGCGATACCACTATCATCAACCAGTTCGATCCGGTTGAGGAAAAGCGCGAAATAGGCGACATCGCCACTCCGCCGATCCCCAACACCGAAGCCGCTACCACTCTGGAAGCGGCCTTGCGTGGCACTGGCAACCCGGCTATCGATCTAGCTGCGCACGCCGCCGCAAGCTCACCGCTCAATGCCGTTCCAGAGCCGACTGAAGCACAGAAAAAGGCAGGTAATTACGCTGTGGGTCGCGTCCGCCTGCATGGCATGGACATCAGCATCGAGAACCCGGCCGGGTCCATTCGCTCCGGAACAGATTCGGACGGCGAGCGATGGGAAACGGAGATGCAGAGCCATTATGGCTACATCCGCAACTCAACGGGACGCGACAAGGATCATATCGACGTGTTCCTATCTCAGGGAGCGGATACCGCCCGTACCGCCTGGGTCATCGATCAGATCAATCAAGACGGCACCTTCGATGAACACAAAATCGTCATCGGCCCTGATACCGAAGCTGAAGCTCGTGACGCCTATCTAGCCAACTATGATTCCGGGTGGATGGGCCTGGGCGCCATCACGCCGATGGCAATGGACGACTTCAAGACTTGGGTGTTCGACAAGAAGAAGACCCGGAAGCCGGTTGCCTACAAGAAGCCGAGCACCCGACTGACGGCACATGATGACCCGCGCATCGCCCAGTACGCCGACACGCTGCGCGAACTGGCTAGCCAAACAGGCTGGGCGCAAACTGGAGGGCGGATATATCGAAATCCGGATACCGGAGAAGTCGATGGGCGCACCGCTTGGATTCCAAATGCTGAGTGGTATCCCAATCTGAGCGAAATGCTCTCTGGTGGAGATGCGGTATCGGCGGTTGAGGCGGCTATTTCTGGCGCATCGATGTCCGTGCGTCAAAAGCGTTTTGTTTCTGACCTGCTGGATGTTGCGGAGTCCTACGCGAACGTTGATACTGAAGACCATGATCCGGATTCCGCTGCCGAAGCCGCCGCTGAACGCGCAGCCATTCAGGCGACGGAAGATCTGATTGTCGAAATGGACGACAGCGACCTTGATGCGCTGATCGACGCGGCATGGAATGCCGAACCCACAGAAAGGCGGGAACTGAGTGATGAAGAAATCGATGAACTCTTTGGTGCGCCAAGTGAAGAAGCGCCGGGCACTGCGAGCGCTGAAGGCGCTGTCACCGTCGGCCAGGATGAAGGCGATAACCGGGGCAGCGATTCGGACGGGACGGCTGGAGATGCCGAAGAAGTAGCGCAACCAGTCAAAGACGACAAAACCAAATGGATCAAAGCCGTTGCAGACAAGAACAGGTTGAACGGTAGCAGCGGAGTGCAGATCAATGCCACTCCAGACGGGAAACTCACGTTCAACGGCGATCCTAGGTCAACGAAGGATGGAAAGTCGCTTCTTGGTGCCTATGAGGAAGCCAAGAAAGCCGGGGCTACTGACGACGAGATATTGCAGGCGATTGGCGTGAAACCGGCGATCAGCGGGCAAAAAGATTTGCCACCTGGCAAGCCGGCGGCGCTGACCGAGGATGAACTTGGCAAGTTGTTCGACGAGGCGGCAAGCGAGGTCGATGCCGAGGCCAAGCCGGTTGATTTCAAGTCAGCCCTTGATGCGGAGCATGAGAACGGTTTCGACTCAGGAAATAGTGCTGTTGTTCGCACGAAGCAAGACCTTGAGAAAGATTATGGTCGGCTTACCGATGGTCAAATTGATGAATTGCGCTCGGCATATCAAGATGGCGTTAACGTAAGCAATGAAGTTGAAGGGATTAAAGATGTCTCTCCCGAAGTGGTTACGCCAACCGATGCAGGACAAGGTAATCAGCCGCAAGGACGCGAA
>CAZBSB010000053.1:0-11751 GCA_964494535.1 uncultured Rhodospirillales bacterium | reverse complement strand
ATGTACGCGCAGGCCACCGAGCGGGCTGTCGAGCAGGCTAATCTCGCCGCCATGCAAGCGCACGATGTCGCGCGCGATGGTCATTCCCAGCCCTACGCTGCCGGAGGTCGTGTTGCGCGCTTCGTCGAGCCGCACGAACGGGCGGAAGACCTCTTCACGGCTTTCAGCGGGAATACCTGGCCCGTTATCGTCAATCGTGATGGTCACATAATTGTCCAGACGCACCGCTTTAACATCAGCCTTGGAACCGTAACGCACGGCGTTCATCACCAGATTAGTCAGGCCTCTGACCATGGCCTGGCGCCGCAACGACAACATGATGGGCTCGGCGACAGACAGCGCAATCTGCGGGTTAAGTTTACGCGCTTTGGCCACCACCTCTTGCAGCAAAGTTTCAACATCAACCTGTTGCACAACTTCGCCTTCCTCGCCACGCGCGAAGGCCAAATAGGCCTCCACCATCGCCACCATTTCCTCCACGTCCAACCGCAATTCCGTGTTGGCCGGTGTTTCCGGCAGCATCGCCAACTGCAGTTTCATCCGCGTCAGCGGCGTGCGCAGATCGTGCGAAATGCCGGCCAGCATGGTGGTGCGCTGCGTGATCTGCCGCCGCAGCCGGTTATGCATCTGCAACAGCGCCTTAGCCGCTTGCCGCACCTCCGTGGCGCCTTCCGGCTTAAAGCCCGGCACATTGCGGCCCTTGCCGAAAGCCTCAGCCGCCGCCGCCAGGCGCCGCACGGGGCGGATTTGGTTGCGCATGAAGATGAGCGCAATAACGGACAGCAGAATGGACGACCCCAGCATCCAGCCGATGAAGACCTCGGTCGTCGGCGTATAGATGCGCCGCTCAGGTGACAACACCCGCAGCACGCCTTTGCTGAGCTGTACATCAACGCCCACGCGCTCAGGCCCCGCGGCCATATTGACGCTGAACGGGTGGCGCAAGCGGTCTTTCAGCGCCTGCTCAAGACGCGCTTGTAAAGGACTGCTCCAGCCACTCTGCCCGGCAGGTAATTTTGCCTCTGGCGCATACTCCAACTGCAAATCCATATTGCGCGCCACGCGGGCACGCAGCCGCATAAAAGCCGCCGGCCTGTCGTCTTCCGTCACGGTTTCCGCTATCAAGCCGATATCGCCGGCGAGCGCGTAAGTTAGTCGGTTGGTCATGGTGGACCAGTGCCGATCAAAGAACACGAAGGTGGCAACGAGCTGTGCCAGAATCACCGGCGTCACGATGATCATTAGAGTGCGCGCAAACAAGGTGCGCGGCAGCAAGGGTTTCAGAATGCGAAAGAAGTTCATCAGCGGCGCTCAGTTGGTCGTGCCGTCGGGCACGAGCATATAGCCTTCGCCCCGAACGGTCAGCAGATAGCGCGGGTTGCGCGCATCCGGCTCGATCTTACGACGCAGCCGCGTAATCTGCACGTCTATGGTGCGGTCGTTCACGGCGGCCTTGCTGCCTTCCGCCAACTGCTCCCGGCTAATGGCCGTGCCCGGCGCGGCAGCCAAAGTGCGCAGCAATCCAGCCTCCATTTCCGTCAGCTTTTGTACTTCGTCGCCGGAAAGCAGCGCATCGCGCGCCGCATCAAAGCGCCATCTTCCCAACCTGATTTCGGCTGCCGCTTCCCGTGCGGGCACGGGCTTGGCGGTGCGGCGCAGGATGGCATGAACACGCAGCAGCAGTTCTCGCGGCTCAAACGGCTTGGACAGATAGTCGTCCGCGCCGGCTTCCAGGCCGCCAATCCGGTCGTCCGTGCCGGCGCGCGCCGTTAGCAATAGCACCGGCAACTGTGCCGTCTCCGTCGCCGCGCGCAAGCTGCGCGCTAACTCCAACCCGCTCTCGCCCGGCATCATGATATCGAGAATAGCAAGGTCAAAGTTCAGCAGCGGCAACAGCGCCCGCGCTTCCGACGCCGACGCCGCGGAGGTGACAACCAAGCCTTGCTCGGTTAAGTATCGGCGCAGCAGATCGCGCAGCCGCGCATCGTCATCCACCACCAGGATATGCGGCGTGGCGCTACCGATCGGCTTCGAAGCACTCAATTTTGTCATGTCCAATACTAGCAAAGGAATCTGCCCAGGATAAGAAAATCATGCTGCACACAGGCAATCTGCGGCAAGAGCCCGGTCAAGGCCGGGACAGCTGTCACGCAATTTTCAAGCGAATACCCATCCCTATCCTTCCAGCCGCATCACCATGCGGCAGAGGCCGGTAGCGATCATGGCCATGACGGGGAGCAGGAACCAGTTGCCCCAGAGCAGCACGAAGACGAAGGCCGTCAGGTTCGCCATGATGAGTTCGATATACAAATAGCGCGGGCCATAAGGCGCGCGGCAATGGCGGCAGCGGCCGTGATACCAGAGATAGGAAAATATCGGCACCAGGTCGGGCAAGCCCAGCACATGTTTGCACTGCGGGCAGCTCGAGCGCGGGCGCACCATGGAGATGCCGCGTGGCAGGCGGTAGCTCAGCGCGTTGATGAAGCTGCCGGCGATGGCGCCAAGCACGAAGCCAAAAGCGGCGTGGCCGAGGGGCGGTAGAATCTCAAGCAGCGTCATCCGTCACACATACACCGAATTTGAGGAGCCAGCCGCAACTGCGCCAAGCGGCGTCGCGTTGCTGTGGTGGGTAGCTGGCGACAATCTCGCCCAGCGCGGCGCTCGTGACGAAACATTCCGCCAGCGCCCGTAATCCGGCTTCGTCGAGTAGAGCTGATGGCACGAAATAATTCATCTCATGCCGCAGCACAGTAGCCAGCCAGGCGTCATCGCGTACACGACGCAATCGGGTTGCTGGCGTCAGCGTGGCGCTGGGGAAGCCGGCAAACATGGCGTAAGGGTTGGGGTGCGCCGGGTTGGCGGCTGGCCATTGTGGCGGAAACAGACTCGCCGGTGGCGCACGGCGGCGGCGCTGGCCAAGTTCAGTCCACAGCGCACTATAGGCTTTGATGATATGCTGCCAGTCATAATTTTCCTGCGCTCGCCGCCGGCCATTATCGCCCAGGCGGTGGCGCAGATTGGCATCGTCAGCCAAGCGAACGATGGCATCGGCCGTTTGCGCGATATCCAGCGCGGTGCTTTGCGCCGCCGCGGTGAGATATTCGCCGTAATTATCCTGCTGGTTGCTGAAACGCTCGGCCAGCAGCTGGCCGGTGGCCGGCGGCGGCGCCGTGGTGCGGATGGTGCAGCCGTCCATGCCATCACGCACCGCGTCGCGATAACCATCCCAATCCGTGACGATGACCGGCAGGCCGCTGGCCATGGCTTCCAGTGGTGTCAGGCCGAAACTTTCCTGGATGTTGTCCACGAGCGAGATGAAAATATCAGCGCCCGCCCACAAACCGTCAGGAAAACGTTGATCCGTGTTGGCGATAAATTCAAGCCCGACTTGCTGGCAGAAATCAGCGCCGAGCTGCTTAAACGCCTCCGCCATCATTTCCGGCTTGAAATAACCAAACATGACCAAACGAATTTTTTTACCGGACTTTTGTGCGGCCTGTTCCGCCGCCATGAAGAGCGGCGCGGGGTGTGCCTTGGTGGCGAAACTCAGACGCCCCATGAAGAGCAGGATGATTTCATCGTCGGCGGCGCGCAGCGCGGCACGTTGAGTGGCGCGTTTGGTTGGCGTGGATAGCGCCGCGAATTTCGCCGTATCAATCCCCAGCGGAATGACCGGCAATTGCAACGGGCAAGCAAAAGGCTTGCCGAAACGATATTCCAGATAGTCGGCGTAAATCCGCCACAGATTTTCCACTGCCGTTTTGATGGCGTGGCTGGGGCAAATCAGGGCGTCGCTGTCGCAGGTGGGTGCTATGCACAGCTCGTTGACGGCGCGGGCAATGCGGTCGCTGGACATGGTGTGGAGGAGGCCGCACAGCGCATAGCCGGCGCCCGGCACTTGCCGGCGCAGCCAGGCGAGATCGGCGATCAGTGGGTCGGGCTGCACCAGGCAGTGGATTTTGTTCAGCGTCTCGGCGGGATAGCGTGGATCGAGGCCGATGAGTTGTTCCGGCGTGATGCCCGCTTCGCCGGCCAGCGTCTGACAATGGCTGAAGCTGTCCTCGTCTGTCGGGCGGATGACGTATTTTTCCTGTCCCCCGTGGCGAAACCAGCTGCGCAGCAGATTATTGACCGCGACATCCAGCCCGAAAATCTCGGCGCCGGTCAGGCCGGATGATGGGCGGGCATATTGAACGGCAATCGTCATTGCCCGACGGCGGCTTTGCCGGGCTTCTCGCCCAATTGCATCCGCGCGATAGTGGAAGTGGTGCTTTGGCCTTGCACCAGTTCAGCGAGATACAATTCGCCCCCCCAGCTTTGCACCAAATCCCAGCCCACTACTTTGTCAGGCGTATAATCGGCGCCCTTCACCAGCAGCTGCGGGCGTAGGGTGCGGATGAGTTCGATGGGCGTGTCCTGATCGAACACCACCACGGCGTCCACATCTGCCATGGCGGACAACACGGTGGCGCGGGCGATTTCGTTCTGCACCGGCCGCGTTTCGCCTTTCAACCGCTTAATCGAAGCGTCCGAATTCAGTCCGACGATCAAGCGGTCGCAACGGCTGCGCGACTGGCGCAAGAGCGAGAGATGGCCGGGATGGATGAGGTCGAAGCAACCGTTGGTGAAACCCACTTTCATACCCAGCTGCCGCCAGCGTTCCACCTGGTCATAGGCTTCTTGCCAGGTCAGCAATTTGCTTTCTTGCAGGCGCCGGTCATCATCATGCAAGCCATGATGCAAATCATTGATGCTCACTGTGGCGGTGCCGACCTTGCCGACGACGATGGAACCGGCGAGATTGGCCAGATGCGCGGCATCGGCCAGGCTGCCACCGGCGGCCAGCGCCAGCGCCATGGCGGCTACCACCGTGTCGCCCGCCCCGGAAACGTCATACACTTCCTTGGCCATGCCGTGGATATGCAAGGCCGGCTGGTCTTTTGGCACCAGGCACACACCGTCGCCGCCCAGCTTCGCCAAGATGTTTTCGATGCCGTGCGCCGTCATCAGTTGCCGCGCCGCTTGCTCCGCTTCCGCCACCGTCTTGATGCCAGCCAGGCCGGACGCTTCCGTCAGCTCCTTGCGATTGGGCGTGAGCATGAAAGCGCCGCGATAGCGGGAGAAATCGCGCCCCTTGGGGTCAATCAGCACGGACTTGTTATGTTTTTTGGCGAGCGCGATGAGTTGCGGTACCAGGCTTTCCGTCAGCACGCCTTTGGCATAATCCGACAACACCAGCGCCTGAACCGAAGGCAAGGCGGATTGCACACGCTGCAAAATTTGCTGCTCGGCTTCCTTGCTGATCGGTTTACTGACCTCGTGATCCGCCCGCAGCATTTGCTGGCTGCCGGCGATGTAGCGCACTTTAAGTGTGGTGGGGCGCGTGGCGTCCTGCAGCACCATTGGTGTCACGCCGGGCAGCTCGGCAAACAGCCGCGCCATTTCAAAACCGGTCGCGTCCTGGCCGGCGATGCCGACAATATCCACCTCCGCGCCCAGCGCCGCGAGGTTCCGCACCACATTGCCGGCGCCGCCGAGCGTCACGTTCTCGCGTTGAATCCGCAGCACGGGGATGGGTGCTTCCGGTGAAATACGATCCACCCCGCCATAGATGAAACGGTCGAGCATCAGATCGCCCACCACCATCACGCGGTGGCCGCTGAACCGGTCTAGCAGGGCTGAAAGATGGGCGGTCATGCGGGCATTCCGTTCAGAGATAAGGGTCGGGCTGCATCAGATAATGCTGGACATAGAGCTTCACGCCGTCTTCCAGGCGCGTCATGCCGTCCACTTCATAACCAGCGGCGGCGAGCTTGCCCAGGCTGGCTTCGGTGAAATATTGGTATTTGTCGCGCAGCGCTTCCGGCATGTCGCGGTAGGTCAGGTTCGGCTCGCGCTTCATGGCGCGATAGACCGCCACACCCAAATCGGCGAAGCTGCGCGCCTTGCCGGAACCGACATTGAACAGACCGCTCACCTGCGGATTTTCCCGCAGCCAGAGCATGATATTCACGGCGTCGCCGACCCACACGAAGTCACGCAACTGCCCGCCATCGGCATAATCCGGCCGGTGCGATTTGAAGAGCGGGAAAGCCTCGCCCTGCTCCGCCACCGGATAAATCTGATGCACCACGGAGCGCATGGCGCCTTTGTGATATTCGTTGGGGCCATAGACGTTAAAGAATTTCAGGCCGACGCATTGCGGCGGGCGCTTCTCCGCCTTGGCCTGCGCCACCACCCAGCGGTCGAACCAGTGCTTGCTCCAGCCATATAGATTCAGCGGCCGCAGCTTGGCCAGATGCTCGGGGTCGTCGCTGTCGTCAAAGCCGGCGCTGCCGTCGACATAGGTGGCGGCGGAGGAGGCATAGACCAACGGCACGCCATGCTGAGCGCACCACATCCAGAGGTCTTTGCTCAGACGGAAATTATTGCGGATGATGGCGTCGCCGTCCGTCTCCGTGGTCGCGGAAATGGCGCCGAGGTGATAGACCATGCTGAGCTTGCCGGCATTGGCCTGCAGCCAGGCGGTCAAATCTTCCGGCCGAATGCAGTCATCCAGGTCGCGCTTGGCGATATTGCGCCATTTGTCGCCGTTGCCCAGCCAGTCGCAAATCGCCACGCGCTGCCCCAGCGCTTCCAGCGCCGCCACCAGGTTGGAGCCGATGAAGCCGGCGCCGCCGGTCACGAGAATCATGCCATCTCCTAGAATTTATCGTGCCAATAGACAGGCTTGACAGGGCTTTGGCAAGCGGGTTGATTGGCCAGGCTATGTCTAAACAAGCCTGTTCTGCACCCGTTATAATCAAGGGCATGTGTCGGGCGGACGCTCCGGCGCTCTGCCGCATGGTTAAGTCTTTGGCGCGATACCACGCGGGAACGGCTAAGGTGACAGCGCGGCAACTGGAAACCTATTGTCTGGGATCGCGACGTATGGCTCAGGCTTGGTTGGCCTGGAGCGATGGCGCTCCGGTCGGCTGCGCCGTCGTTTGCGATTGGATGAATTTCAATCGCGGTTATAAGGTTCGGCATGTTCATCTGTTGTATGTGAAGGAGCAATACAGATCATGCGGCGTTGGTCGTGCCTTGATGGCTGCGGTAACCGCCGACGCCGTCCGCAAAAAATTCGGCCGCATTGATCTTGGCGTGGCGAAAAAAAATAAATCAGCCTTCAATTTCTATCTTGAGTTAGGGTTTGAACGGCGCAAGAGATATGCCCATAAGCTAACCCGCACTATTTAGGAACCCAATGACGACACGTGCTTTTGTTTTTCCCGGTCAAGGCAGCCAGGCCGTGGGCATGGGGCAGGCATTGCATGACGCTTTTGCGCCGGCGCGGGAAGTGTTTCAGGAAGTGGACGACGCCCTGGGGCAGAAACTCAGCGCCCTGATGTTCACGGGCGAGGAGGCGGAGTTGCGCCTCACGGCCAATGCCCAGCCGGCTTTGATGGCGGTGAGCCTGGCGGTGATGCGCGTGCTAGAACGCGAGGGCGGTAAAACCGTGCCGCAGTTGGCCCTTTATGCCGCCGGCCACAGCCTGGGTGAATATTCCGCGCTCTGCGCCGCCGGTGCCCTGACGCTGGCGGATACGGCGCGGCTACTGCGCTTGCGCGGGCAGGCCATGCAGGCGGCGGTACCGGTGGGTGTAGGCGGCATGGCGGCGCTGCTGGGCGTGGATATGGCACAGGCGCAGGCGATTGCCGAAGCCGCGCGGTCGACGCCGGAAGGCAAGCAAGAGGTTTGTGCTGCCGCCAACGACAACGCGCCGGGGCAGGTGGTGATCAGCGGCCATATGGCGGCGATTGACCGCGCCATTGCCCTGGCGGCGGAGCAAGGCTTCAAACGCAGCGTCAAGCTGCCGGTCAGCGCGCCGTTTCATTGCAGCTTGATGCAACCGGCAGCGGACGCCATGCAGGCAGCGCTGGAGCGCGTGACCATCAGCCCGCTGGCCGTGCCGGTCATCGCCAACGTCACGGCGGCGCCCGTGCAGGAGCCGGCACAAATCCGTGCCCTGCTGGTGCAGCAGGTGACGGGCGCGGTGCGCTGGCGTGAATCCATGCTGCAACTCAAGGAGCTGGGCGTGACACAGATCGTGGAATGCGGCGCCGGCACCGTGCTGGCCGGGCTGATGAAGCGCATTGATAAAGAAGTGACCGCCGTCTCTCTGCATACGCCGCAGGAGATTGAGGCGTTTTTGAAAGCGCCATGACCAAGCCGACGGTTCAGCCTCCGCAGATTGACGCGCTTTATCTTCAGCTAAAACGCTTCTTGAAAGAATTCAATGAATTGCACGATTCCCCGGTCAAAGAAATCAAATGGATGCCGCATCGGCAAATTCTAAAACTCTACGTCCACGACATTATGAACCAGTATTATGATGCTAAAATATACAACGGTAAAAAAACGACAGGTGTCTTGGTCTTTGAGAAAATCCAGAAAATTTCCATCGGCATAGGGTTAGTCCAACCCCATCTCTGCATAGTGAAGATTCAGATTGAAAAACTACCGGACTCATGCAGGCTGAAAATAACATTTGCACCAAACAACAGCACTTTGGATATATTTTTCCAAGCGGCACAATTCCCTTCAATCGAATGGTATCAATCATCAATAACTAACAAAACAGGTGTGTAATGTTCTCACTACAAGGCAAAAATGCGCTGGTCACCGGCGCTTCCGGCGGCTTGGGGGCGGCGATTGCGCGGGCGCTGCATCGGCAGGGCGCGCGGGTCGCGCTTTCCGGCACCAAGGTGGCGGCGCTTGAGGCGCTGCAGGCCGAATTGGGCGAAGGCAGTTTTGCCGTGCCCGCCAATCTGGGCGAGGTGAACGGGCCGACGCAATTGCTGAAGGATGCGGAAGCCAAATTGGGCGGCGGCGTAGATATTCTGGTCAATAATGCCGGGCTGACGCGGGACGGGCTGGCGTTGCGCATGAAAGATGAAGATTGGCAGGCGGTGCTGGACGTGAACCTGACGGCGGCGTTCAAGCTCATTCGCGCCGCCATGAAAGGCATGATGGGACGGCGCTGGGGGCGTGTGATCAACATCACCTCCGTCGTGGGCGTAACCGGCAATGGCGGTCAGGCGAATTACGCAGCGTCCAAGGCTGGCCTCATCGGCATGAGTAAATCGCTGGCGCAGGAAATGGCGCCGCGCGGCATCACGGTCAATTGCGTCGCGCCCGGCTTTATTCAAACCGCGATGACGGATGTGCTGACCGACGAGCAGAAGCAGAAAATCATGACCGCGATTCCGCTGGGCAGCATGGGCAAGCCGGAGGATATTGCGGCGGCGGTGGTTTATCTGGCGGCGGAAGAGGCGCGTTATGTCACCGGCCAGACGCTGCATGTCAATGGTGGCATGGCGATGATTTAAGATAACGAGTACTGCAAAATCAGTGCGCTATATGGCCGTGTTCATGCCGTATATCAAGGCGTTGCCGCTCGCGCGCTTTGCCGGCGCCGTTTGCGCGTTGACAGTAAATTTCACCGCAGCCTAGACTTCGCGGCGCCGGCGCTGCGATGCCTGTTTTTGATTCGCCGGCGGGTCGTATATTGCCAAGGGAGCAACACCAGTGAACAAGAACGAATTCATCGCCGCCGTGGCCGACAGCAAGGCGCTGGCCAATATGGATATGTCCAAAGCCGCTGTGGCCACGGTGATTGACAGCGTGTTCGACGTGATTGAAAACGCCTTAAAGAAGGGCGACGAAGTGCGCCTGGTGGGTTTCGGCAATTTTTATGTTTCGCAGCGTGCCGCCGGCAATGGCCGCAACCCGCAGACCGGCGAGCCCATCGCCATCAAGGCCAGCAAGCAGCCGAAATTCCGCGCTGGCAAGCAGCTTAAAGAAACGGTCAACGGCGGCAAGACGAAATCGGGCAAGGCTTGAGCGCCAGGGCGAGCGGCGCTTGACCGAGCCAGAACAACAACCAGCTAGACCCAAGCCGGAAACCTTCTGGCAACATGTGCTGCATGTCGCCGGCGATATAATTGGCTTGGCCTATGTGCTGGTCACGCTGCTGTTTGGTCCCATTAAGTCCCTGGCGCGCTGGTTGGCGCGGCAGCAGCTGGTGCAGCGCTATAAAGCGTTCATCGCGCAGTTGCCGCCGGCGGCGGGGCTGACAGTGTCGCTGCTGTCGCTCGGCGCGCTGGAACTCTCCAAAATCATGGTCATTCTGGCGTATCGCACCGGTGGGCTGCCGTTGGCGGTGCTGGCCATTTTGCTTTCCAAGGCCAGTCTGGGCTATTTTGCCCATACGACCTGGATGGCGGCGCGGCCAAAAGTCATCGCCGCCTATCCGCGCGTGCGCGCCGTGGATGCGTGGGTTGGCGCCCAACTCGGTATCATTCGCGGTTTCAAGGACAGGCTGGTGGCCAAGCTGCGCGCAGCTTCCTGGTATCCGGCGGCGCGTAATGCCGTTATGGCTGTACGTCAGGCGGGGCAAGCAACCATGGCGCGGTTACGTGGCTGGCTGGCGCGCTTGAACAACCGGCCATCAGGCTAAACTTGCGCTGAAACTATTTCGCTGTTGGACAGGTGAAAATCTGGCATGATAATTCACCTGCATGGATATCGGGGTGCAGACCAACACGCGGGAAGCGTTCATCGCCTTGGGACGCGTCGTGGCACGCGCCATGCAGCAGACGCCGCGCCAGCAGCCGTGGTATGTTTCGCTGCAAGGCGATTTCAACAGCGGCAAGGAACTGTTCGCGCTGGCGGTTGACGAAACGCTTAACCCGGGACGTTATCCGCAAGGCATCACCAAGGATTTGAGTGCGGAAAAACATCTGGCTTCAGGCAATGACGGTCAGACGCCTGTGGTGTTTGAGAATTTCCGTGGCCGTTATGCACCCAACAGTGATTTTTTTGACGCGCATATGGCTGATTTCCAGCGCCGTAATCCCACGGCACGGGTTTTGATCGCTTCCAACATCTCCCGCCCCGGTAGCTGGGATGCGTATCGCGGGGCTGACAATCTGGCTGCAGAGCGCTTGGATGTGAATTTGACGGTCTATAAAATCGGCGTGCCCTTTACACGTGGCGTTGATCTGACCATGAAAGACCCGCAGGCCATGGCGCGGATCATCACCGGCTACAAAACCCAGGTCGAGCCCTATGGTAGCAGGCTGATCGCCGCCCCTGGTCGAGTGCCGGGCAAAACGGATGCCCCGCCCAATCTTGGTGGCCTGATACCCGCTGTTTAGCTTCCTGGCGTGGCCGGTTTCAGCCGGCGCGCGATTACGTGCCGGTGAACAAGCGGTAAGCTAACCAGATTTTTTATCTTCTGGCACTTGGCCGCCTTGTCCGGCGTCTGAACCGTCCGACCCATTGCCTAGATTGTTTTCTTGCTTCTTGGCAAGCAGGTAGCCGTTAGACACGACCTCAGAAAAAATCCACGCGCAACCTAATGCATCATCGCAAAAGCCCGCTCGATGGCCATGGCTCCGCCGCAACCGGCGCGGACGAATCTTGTCAGTAGCACGTTGCTTGTCCTTCTTTTTTGGCCACAGATCAAAAATGCCGGACAGGCAATCGCCGCCATCAATGCATCCTCTCAACATACGAGCCTTACCCTTCATAAGGTCGCTGTCAAACACGTGAAGGCCATCGCCACAATCAAAAAATGGCAGATCGCAATCACCGCGCTGACCTTGCCACCTTGCCCCAATTAATGTGTGCTGTATCTCTGCATGATGCACAGAACGACAGATATCCAAACGCCGACGAATGAGCGGGACTGCTTCCAAGCCACAG
>CAZBSB010000052.1:11431-11947 GCA_964494535.1 uncultured Rhodospirillales bacterium | reverse complement strand
AGCGATCATCCAACTCGATTCGGCGGACTTGGCACGGTCCCACTGCAGGACCCTGAGCGTGCAGCCCAGATGGTGGTGGACATCGTTCAGGGCCTCAAGTTGGCCGGGGTAGAGATCGGTTCCAATGTCGGAGGTCGCAATCTTGATGACCCCGCACTTGATCCGTTCTTTGCCGCGTGCGAGGACACGGGAGCGCTGATCTTTGTGCACCCGTACAACATGCTCGGTGCTGATCGGCTCATGGCGCACGGACTGGTTCATTCAATCGGGATGGGAGCCGAGACTGCGTCTGCAGCTGCATCGTTAGCGATGGGCGGGGTGCTCGACCGATACCCGCGGCTCAAGATCTTGCTTGCGCACGGCGGGGGCGCTTTCCTGGCAATGCTTCCCCGGATCGACCGGATTTGGGAGTGCGTACCCGAAGCCGGTGGCACGAGCGACCGGCCATCGTCGTACGTCGATCGCTTCTACTATGACTCGCTTGTGTTCGATCCCTCCGCGGTAGGCGCACTGATC
>CAZBSB010000052.1:1200-11421 GCA_964494535.1 uncultured Rhodospirillales bacterium | reverse complement strand
CCGGGTCGCGGTGGGCACCGACTACCCGTTCGTCATCGCCGAAAGACCTGCAGGTGAGGCTCTTTTCGCCGCTGGCCTGCCGCAACCGGTGACCGATTCGGTGGCCGCAAAGACAGCCGCGGAAATGCTCGGGATATGCCTGGAGTGACCGGGCAGTACCCTCTCCGAGATGTCCGTCCTTCGGACGAACAAGGTTGCGGTCAAACGTTCGGTACGGTGCCAAGCCGATGGAGCTGTTCGATCTCGTTCAGCGCTGCCGCCACGGATGCCTCACAACCGATCAGCTTGCGGCAGGCCAAGATGGCCTTCGGCCAATTGACTGTCACGGCACCGCGAATCAGCCCGCTCTCGTCACTATAAATGGCAGCAGCGCGGGGCTTCTCACCGCCGAGATCACCGATCAACCGAAGGAAGTCGGCGCGCCCTGGCCGGCCCGCGATCTGGATCTTCCAATCGTACTGATCACTCCACACGAATTCGACTGGAGCATAAGCTCGCAATTCCTCGGGGTGCAGAATGTTGTGGGCAACGCACGCCGCCTGTTCTGATGCATTCGTCCAGTGCTCCACTCGGACATCTTCGCGGTGCCGGGGATGGCGCCAGCGAGCGACGTCACCCACTGCGAAGATTTCGCCGTGGTCGACTGCACGGCAGAACTCGTCGCACACCACACCATCAGCGATGAGCAGGCCCGATGACGTCAGCCAGCCGTCATTAGGGCGGGCTCCGATCCCCACCACAACGATGCTTGCCTGAAGTACCTCACCGTTGGTCAACGTCACCTTCAGGTTCCCCGCGGTACCCTCGACCGACTCGACGCCTTCGCCGAACCGAGTCACGACGCCATGCCGACGGTGCAGATCGTTGAACATCAGCCCAAGTTCCTCGCCAACGATGCGTCCAATCGGTGCGTGCAGGGGGTCGATGATCGTGACGTTTCGACCCATTGCGTGGGCGGTGGCCGCCACTTCGGCGCCGATGAATCCACCGCCGATCACCACCACCGGCCCTGCAATGGACGCGAGGTCATCGGCCAACCTGCGGCTGTCGTCGAGTGTTCGGATGACGTGCATGCCGGACTCGATCGGCCACGGAGCTGGCCTCGCGTCGGCTCCGGTGGCCACCACCAAGACGTCGTAGGGCACCGCTGTGCCATCAGCGAGTATTACCGTCCGGGCAGCGATGTCGAGTCGTTCCGCGGCTCTGCCTAGTAGCAGCTCGATGCCTGCATCATTTGCATCCTCTGCATCCAACAGGGTGAGCCTGTCCGCATCCCAAGTGCCGGCGAGGAACTGTTTGGACAGCGGCGGCTTGTCGTAGGGTAAGCCGGACTCCTTGCCGATCAGGACGATGCGACCATCAAATTCCTGGGTTCGCAATGCCCGCGCTGTACGCACCCCGGCGACCGAAGATCCCACGATGACGACCGACTTGTCAGCCGATGACGCTGCCTGAATCATGCCTGGCATGTTGCCTCCTCGCCGCCGGCTCCCGATGCGGCATGAATGACCTGCCCTCCGAGAAGATGAATGTGCGTCGCCTTGGGGCGGCTATCTACGGTGAGTAGAGCCCGGGGCGTCAACGGTTCAGAGTCCTAACGATCGAGCGATGATCACTTTCATGACTTCACTGGAGCCCGCATAGATCCGCGAGACGCGGGCGTCGGCGTACGCGCGCGCGATCGGGTACTCCATCATGTAGCCGTAGCCGCCGTGCAGTTGAAGACACCGGTCGATTACCCGGCCCTGCAGTTCGGTGCAGTACAGCTTCACCATTGCGGCGTCGGAGGCCGACAGTTCACCGTCCTCATGAGCCAGCAGAGCCCTGTCGAGCAGGGACTGGCCTGCCTCAACCTCGGTGGCGCATGAAGCCAACTCGAATTTGGTGTTCTGGAATGATGCGACGGTCGTGCCAAACGCTTTGCGACTCTTGGTGTATTCGGTCGTATCCCGTAATGCCTTGACGGCGGCGGCCTGGCTGTTCACTGCGATGGACAATCGTTCCTGCGCAAGGTTTTCCGTCAGATACGCAAATCCCTTGCCCTCGTCCCCCAGGAGGTTCTTTGCGGGTACTACCACGTCGTCGAAGATGAGCTCGGCCAGGTCCTGAGATTTCAGGCCCAGCTTCTCCAGCTTGCGACCACGGGTGAGTCGCGGACTGCCTCCGTCAATCACCAGCAGGCTTAGACCGTCGCGGCCGGCGCCGGGATCGGTCTTGACCGCGGTGATAATCAGATCCGCATTCAGGCCGTTCGAGATGAATGTCTTGGAGCCGTAGACGATGTAGTTGTCTCCGTCACGGACCGCGCGGGTGGCGATCGCCTTCATGTCGGATCCCGCTCCGGGTTCCGACATCGCCAGGGCCGAAATCGCGTCGCCGGAAACCAGACGCGGTAGCCACCGACTCTTCTGTTCGGCGTTGGCAACGTTGAGGAAGTAGGGCATGGCGATGTCGGTGTGCATCCGCAGTCCACCCAGTGCGATACCGGCGTGCTGGGATTCCTCGGTCAGGATGACATTGAACAGGTAACTGTCCTGGCCGCCGCCGCCGAACTCCTCGGGGACCTGGATGCCCAGCAATCCGAGTTCGCCGGCTGCGGTCCAGAAGTGCCGCGGCGGCGCTCCAGCCTGCTCCCACTCGGCGTATTCGGGAACCACCTGCTCGGCATAGAACGCGCGTACGGTCTTGCGGAACGTCTCGTGATCGTCGTTGAACAGGGTGCGTTTCATCGGCGGACCTTCCAGCGGACACGGCAGAACCACGACAGATGGCGAGCCGACCGGCTTCGAAGGATAGAGCGGACGGCTGCTGCCGAGATTGAGTTTATAGAACTAATGATACGAAATCAGTTGTTTTTGTTCATTTCGTTGATTGCCCTCGGAACCGGGGCCCGGGGCCTTGCCGCGCGCGCCGGGAGCTCAACGCTTGGCCGACGGCGTCGACCGCCCCCAGCCTGCGTCACGCGTCATGTCCTTCAGCAGGGGCACAGCCCGGTATGGCAAGGGGGTCGTCAGCGCCAGCGTCGTGGTGGAGTGCACGACTCCAGGGATCACGACAATGCGCTCGATGAGCTGCTGCAATCCGGCCTGGGTGTCGGTGGCAACACGAACCAGCAGGTCCTCGCGACCCGTTGTGGCATGGATCTCCAGGACTTGCGGGATTCCGACAAGCGCGTCGACGATCGAGGAGAGCCGGCCCTGCTGAACCTCCAGCCCGATGAACGCCAGCGTTGCGACCCCCGCCTGGGCCAGATCGATCTCCGGCCGGTACCCGACGAGCAGGCCGCCCTGTTCAAGTCGTCGAAGCCGGGACTGAACGGTATTGCGGGAGATACCCAAGGTTGACGCCAACTCCACAACACCTACGCGAGCATCCCGAGCAAGCAGTTCGAGCAACTCCACATCGAGTCGATCGATGCTCAGCAACCGGTCACCTCACTTCTCCGCGAACGAATCGGCGACGCTGTGAGCTACAAAGATCCGTCGGCAGCCGCCTCCGACGCCAATCCGGTTGAATCGGCAGGCGTTTCACCGCGTCGGCCACGCACGACCGACAGCAGCTTCACGACAAGGGCCGTCAACGCTGCACCAGTGACCACCAGCATGACGCTCCCTTCGGTCGTACAAGCTTCGTTCGGCGAACCCTACGGCGGATGTCGCGCTCCTGACAAGAGTTCGCACCACACCTCGCGGCCGAGTCACTCGGTGCTGCGCGAGCGAATCACCACGCACCCGGATCGAAACCATCAACTGATCCATATGCCAAGTTAATCATGCCTCAGTTGATCTGTAGGCCATCTAGGGTCAGTCTTTGAGGTGCTAGCGAACCACTTAACGAGTGCTCGAGCGCAACCTCTGGACGGTGTGATGCCCATGACCCAACTGCACACGGCCGGTCCGTCGGTGTCCATGTCGGCCCTCTCGGAGCGATACCGCCCATCGTCGGGTCCGGTGCTGTTGACCGGCGTGCAAGCAATCGCGCGGCAGTTGGTCGAACAGCACCAGCGGGATACCCGCGCCGGCAGGCGCGTGGCGACATTCGTCTCCGGCTATCAGGGCAGCCCACTTGCCGGACTTGACCAGTTGCTGGCAGGTATTCCCGAACTGATCACCGACCACCACATACGGCTGGTGCCCGGGGTGAACGAAGAGCTTGCGGCGACATCGGTGTGGGGAAGCCAACTGGAACTTCCCTCTGGCGGGCGCTCCTATGACGGGGTGATCGGCGTCTGGTACGGCAAGGGGCCGGGCCTGGACCGCGCCAGTGATGCGTTACGCCACGCCACGATGTACGGCGCCCACCCGGCCGGCGGTGCCCTCGCGCTCGTCGGCGACGATCCCGGCTCGAAGTCCTCCAGCCTCCCGGCCGCAAGCGAGCGGTCGCTCGCGGCGATGTCGATGCCGGTCTTCTACCCACGCAACGCTGAAGAGATCGTCGCATTCGGCCTTTACGGGGTTGCGCTGTCCCGGGCGTCGGGATGCTGGTCGGCCATCAAACTCGTCGCCGACGTCGCCGACGGGGTCTGGACGCTGGACCGGGACTTCAGCGACCTCGACATCACGGTCCCGACCATCGAATGGGATGGCCGACCCTGGACGTATCGCCAGCGCACCTGCGCCGCGCCCCCGGATAGCTTGTTGGCCGAGGCTGACCTCTACGGACCCCGCTGGGCGATCGTGGAAGCGTTCAACGCGGCCAACGAGATCGATCGCATCGAAGTCGACACCGCCGACGCATGGCTGGGAATCGTCGCCGTCGGCACCGCGTATGACTCCGTCCGCGAAGCTTTGGTCACCCTGGGACTCAACGAGACTGATCTGCGCCGTGCCGGTATCCGAATCCTGCGCGTGGGCATGCCCTACCCCCTTGGCGCCGAGAAGGTTCTTCGCCTCGCCCGCGAAGTCGAGCAGGTCCTGGTGATCGAAGAGAAGTCCGCCTTCGTCGAGACCCAGGTCAAAGAGATCCTGTACGGCCGCTCCGCCGCACCCCGGGTTATCGGTAAACGTTCAATCGACGGACAGCGGCTGATTCCGGCGGACGGCGAACTCACTGCCGCACGACTGACCGCGCCCCTGCGGACGGTCTTGAGGGACCGGGTGGCGGTCACGGCACCACCACCTCCGGCCCTTGAACTGACCGTCCTGCCCACCAAACGCACCGCGTACTTCTGCTCGGGCTGCCCGCACAACAGATCCACCGCGGTGCCGGAAGGATCCCTGGCCGGCGGCGGGATCGGCTGCCATACGTTGGTCACGATGTCGTCGCGTACCGATTCACAGGTCACCGGGCTGACTCAGATGGGCGGAGAGGGCGCTCAGTGGATCGGCCAGGCGCAGTTCACCGATATCGAGCACATCTTCCAGAACGTGGGTGACGGAACCTACTTCCACTCAGGACAACTCGCGGTGCAGGCGTGCGTAGCCGCGGGGGTGAACATCACCTACAAGATCCTGTACAACTCCGCGGTTGCGATGACTGGTGCGCAGGAGGTCAAAGCTGGACTGACAGTCCCCGAACTGACGCACAAACTCGCCGCGGAGGGCGTCTCGAAGATCATCGTTTGCGCGGATGATCCGACGCGGCACAAGGGCGCCTCATTCGCGAAGAATGTGCTGCTGTGGGACCGCGAGCGGCTCGACGATGCTCAACGACTTCTCCGCGACACCAAAGGCGTCACGGTGTTGATCTACGACCAGCAGTGCGCGGCAGAAGCCCGTCGTAAGCGCAAGCGCGGCAAGCTACCGTCCCGCCGTACCCGAGTGGTCATCAACGAAGCCGTGTGCGAAGGCTGCGGAGACTGTGGGGTCAAGAGCAATTGCCTATCTGTGCAACCAGTCGATACCGAACTCGGTCGCAAGACCCGAATCGACCAGACGACCTGCAACACCGACTACTCGTGCCTGGAAGGCAACTGTCCGTCCTTTGTAACCGTCGAACTACCGGAGTCGCACCGCACCGACGCCGCGCGACAATCGCCGACCCCTCCGGACGTCGCCGAGCCGACGCGCACGCCAATCACCGACGTTCACAACATCTTTCTGGCCGGTATCGGCGGTACCGGAATCGTGACGGTCAACCAGGTGCTAGCGATGGCTGCGTTACGCGACGGACTCCGCCCCGAAGGACTTGACCAGACGGGCCTGAGTCAGAAGGCCGGCCCGGTTACCTCCCATCTGCGTCTCAGCGCCGCAGCCGTCGAGGTGTCGAACCGGATCAGCCCCGAGTCGGCTGATTGCATCCTGGCCTTCGACCTGCTCACTGCAGTCGAGGCCAAGAACGTCCGGTATGGAAGCCCGAGTCGCACGATCTCGATTGCCTCGACCAGCAAAACCCCAACGGGTGAGATGGTTTACAACGACGCCGTCGAGTACCCGGCCACGGCGACACTGCTTTCCCGGCTGGACGTGCGCAGCCGAACACTGATCGCGTTCGATTCGCTGGCGGCCGCCGAGAGACTTTTCGGCAGTACCGCAGCGGCGAACTTCTTGCTCGTCGGCGCCGCCTATCAGGCCGGTGCCATTCCGATCAGCGCCCATGCCATCGAAGAGGCGATCGCGATCAATGGTGTTGCTGTACAAACGAACCAGTCGGCTTTCCGCTGGGGGCGGGTAGCAGTCGCTCAACCCCAGACCTTTCGTAAGGCGACAACCGCTGCACAGCAGCCACAACGCAACCCAACGGTGATACCCGGCCGTCTACTCGACGGCTGCACAGTGGGCGGGACTACCCGGGACCTGTTGGAGCGGCGCGCCGGCGACCTCATCGACTATCAAGGAGTCGGCCTCGCGGCCCGGTTGATCACGCTGACCCAGGATGTATGGTCGCAGGAACGCGCCATCACCGATCGCACCGAACTGTCCGCAGCGGTGACGATGAACTTCTTCAAGCTCCTTGCGTACAAGGATGAATACGAAGTCGCCCGGATGCTCACCGACCCGACGTTCCTCGATTGGGTCAGTACCCAGGTACCTGGAGGGCAGGGTCTGACCTACAAACTGCATCCACCCGCCCTGAAAGCACTGGGCCGCAGGAAGAAAGTCGATCTGGGACCCCGGGCGCATTTCGCCCTGCGCCTGCTCGCCAAGGGAAAGCCCCTGCGTGGCCGGTTCATCGACCCCTTCGGACACACGCGGATGCGACGCCTGGAGCGCGCGCTGATCTCGCACTATGAAGCAACGATAAGGGGCCTCCTGCCGAGGCTTACACCCGACACCTACGACGGAGCCGTGGCCATCGCCTCGGCTGCGGAACTTGAACGCGGGTATGAAGAGGTGAAGATGCACAAGCGGAGCCGGTATGTGGTGCGACTCCAGGAACTGGGAGTCGACGCAAGTTCGCTCTCGCTCTGACGATTGGCTGCGGGGCTGACCGGGGTGGGTCACCCTGCCGCACTCCGAACTCGAAACCTCGGCGGAGCAGACCGTTTCGAACCTCTACCGTGCTTTGTGGGGGATCAGATGACGGCCGTGCCATGCTGGTGCTGAGACCTTATCCGAAATGGGAGAACAAGATCCATGCGAGTCACCGTGTTCGGCGCCAGCGGCAAGATCGGACGCCTCGTTATCGACAATCTGCTCGCCAATGGCTACGACGTCACCGCATACCTTCGCAATCCCAGCAAGCTCAAGATCAACCACTCCCACCTGACAATGGTGGTGGAAGGTGAGCTTTCGGACGCAGACCGAGTCCGCCAAGCCGTCCGAGGGGCCGACGCCGTGATCAGCGCCCTCGGCCCATCGCTCAAACGCGGAGCCACGGACCATCCAGTCACCAAAGGCACTGAGAACATCGTGGCGGCGATGATCGCCGAGGGAGTCCACCGCTACATCGGCCTTGCTACGCCTTCGGTCGCCGACCCCCGCGATCGGCCGACGTTAAGGGCAATGGTTCTACCCGTGATGGCCCGGGCCGCGTTCCCCAACGCCCTCGAAGAAATCATCGGCATGACCGAGGCCGTCACCGAATCCGGCCTCGACTGGACGATCGCTCGTATCACCAACCCCACGGACAAGCCATCCAGAGGCACGCTGCGCGCCGGCTACCTGGGTCGCGACAAAATCGGTGCGGCGATGTCACGCGCCGATATTGCCGCGTTCCTCACCGCGCAACTGAACGACGCCTCGTATCTGAAAGCGGCACCGGCGATCAGCAACTGAGTCCCCGGTGACTTCCTAGACAGGAGGAGCGGTGGATACAGGCCGCCCGGCCAGAATGAGGCGCTTCTACACCGGCTCACGGCTGCCCATCGCGCAACGCGACCATCAGTCCGGTCGCCTCGGCGATAACCTCGTCACCGTCGAATAGTTCAGCTGAGACGAACGCTTTGCGGCCGTCTGTTCCGATGACGCGACCACGCACACCGAGTGGCGTGTCGATCGGAGTCACCCGGCGATAGTCGACCCGAAGGAAGGCGGTGCGGCTCACCGAGCGACCGCCAGCGTAGGCGACCAAACCGAACAACCAATCGAAGAGCAGCGCGACGGCTCCGCCATGCACGGCGTTGTTGCCGCCAAGGTAGAACCGGTTGAAGGTGCCGTGCATGGTGACCACGCCGTCAGTCATATCGGTGATGTTCCAGGGCGGAAGCAACACGCTTCCCAGACCAGGAACATCGTGGACCCTGCTGGCCAGACCCAGGCCGCCGGGTGCCGCGTGCGGGGCGAGTGCGTCGGCCGCTGCTTCCGCGTGCCCCGCGGCGGCGGACCAAACCTCGTCGCTGCCGGGGTCGGCCTCAATAGCGGCGTCCTGCAGCCTGCGCATGGCCGTCACGAAACGGTCGAAGGCAGGACCGGGACGGGAGGGTTCGAACAGTCGGCGAAAACCCAACGGAGGAGCAGTATTCGGTGGCATCGACGAGCGCTCGCCGTCGGTGCCGGTCACCTGTCTCCCGTGCCCGCTGTCATCAACCGAAGGTACCTCGTTCGGTACGCTGGAGACCAGACGAAATGCGGACATGCCCGGCCATGATGTCGGCTGGCGGGCCGCGACTCATCGATGCCGCGGAGCTTCGGATCGCCCCTGTTCGGTCGCGTGATCAGAGGCCGATCTCGATGAATCACAGTGCTTGACGTGTATAGACGGTGGGCAGCACGTCCTTGCCGACCAGGTGCCGGCCGACCGGAACGTGGCGCGATCAGGAGAGTCCGACTTTCGCCGGTCGGTCGAAGAACGTGGTCATGTCGACACCGCGCTCATACTCCTTCACCCAGACCTCGGCCCACTGCGGCAGCGGTTGGTTCGCCGGTTTGTGATACGGGGCCTGCGAGATGAGCAGACGCGCGACCATCGAAAGCAGTTCTCGCGACGGCACATCGTGGAATGCGGTTGGCGGATGCACTTTTCGTGACGAGCCGAGGAATCGCGGCCGCAACCGAGCCTTCACTTCGCCCAAGACCATGCCGGACTTTATCGCCTTCTGCGCAGACAAGCCCGCTCGATCCGCCTCGGGCACATGCTGATCGAAGCCGTGGGCGATCACGTCGACGACAGCCATCACGTGCTTGGCTGTCGCCGGGACGTACCTGGTGCGCGTCCACCTGCTAGGCGTCAGGTGCTCACAAATCATAAGCCCGGAACTGCGGTGCTCGATCTCCTCGACAAAGTGCCACAAGATGAGCGATGCGATGCGCGGATCACCACCGCCGAAGATCGAATCGCGATGGTCCAGAAACACCTTGAAGAACGGCGTGAACGTCGCCTCGATGTTGGCAACATAGGAAACATGGAACTCGGTGCTCCGCGTGGCGAGTAGATCGTCGAACAAGTCCGACACCGCGCGCTGGGTCTCCTCCAGCCCCGGGTACTGCGCGGTCAGGTTGTTCATATGCTTGCGGTGGGCCCAGGAATGCTGGCCCTCCTGTCTGACGAAGGCGTCCATTTCTGCGGCCACGGCGGGATCGGTGATCTGATCCTTGGCATCCCGCAGCGCAGTGATGATGTACTGCTCGAAGGGCACCGCGAAGAAGGTGAACAGATTGCCGACTATCCCCATCGATGGATTGGCCGGCTGCCACTGAAACGGCACTGAAGTGTCGAACACCCACGGCATCTTCCGAACCACCAGGTCAGTCATGGCACCTCCCTCGGGCTGGCAAATCTTCACCTGGACGTCATACGGCGTAGATCATACATCTAATCTCATTTGTATGGTGAGCTTACTGGCATGGTCGCCGATGGCATGGGCGGTCACGGTAACGTTCCCAGTGTGGACGTGTGGGACGC
>CAZBSB010000052.1:0-1190 GCA_964494535.1 uncultured Rhodospirillales bacterium | reverse complement strand
ACATGGGTGGTCCGGTGCGACGCCGGCCGACGACGACGAGGCGATCGCCCGAATCCTCGAGGCCGCCAAACACAGGATCGACCGATCCGGCAAGGACTTCGGGATCTCTGACGTGGCCAAAGACGTCGGTGTCACCCGCCAGACCGTCTACCGCTATTTCCCCAGCACTGAAGCGCTGCTGTTCGCCACCGCAGTCTCCGACGTCGGTCCCTTCCTGGACAGCCTGGCGGCGCACGTACGCAAGATCCATGACCCTGCTGAAGCCGTCGTCGAGGGAATCGCCCACACCCTGGAAAGGCTTCCGCACGAACGGTATCTGGGCCTGCTGCTGACCCCGGGAAAAGCCAGCGCGTTCTCCGCCGGCGTCACCTCCGACAGGGCCATGTCGTTTGGACGCTCACTGCTCGAGAGGTTCGACGTCGACTGGAGCAGCGCGGGTATCGCCGACGCCGACCTCGACCAACTGGTCGAGTTCATGTTGCGCATTTTCCAGTCGCTGGTCATCGACCCGGGACGCCCGCCCCACCAAGGCGAGGAACTGAGAACATTCCTGCGCAGGTGGGTCGCACCTGCGATCTCAGACCCGGTTCCAGCGAAGACGCGCGTCGCTGCGAAAAGGAAACCGACAAGGCGGGCCGCGCCGACGAAGACGGGCAGGAAGACCAAAGTAGCCAGGTGAGCCGCCGCGAATCTGCTCGCCGATGGGGTCGACGTTAAGGGCAAAGGTTCTACCCGTGATCGCTCTTCGCGTCGGCTACCCGGTTTGAGCGCGGGGCAGCAAGCAGTGGACTTAGGTTTCCAGCCGGATGAAGTCGGTATCGATGCCGAGTTGTGTGACGAAACTGGCGTCTTCGTAGAACCGGTATTGGGTGATCAGACCCCCGACGACTTTGAAGAAGATCGCGTAGTGGCAGGCGTAGGACTTTCCAGTGGGCTCAATGATGACGCCGGGTTTGTATTCGTACGCAGCCTCGAATGTCGCGGTCTCGATGACTTCAACGGCCACCCACTCGTCGCTGGCGACCAGGTTGGTCAGTTCCCAGTGAAAGTCAGGAAAGGCGGCCAGAAACGGCGCGAAAATGCCGCGGTAGGACTCGTAGCCCATGGGCTGCCAGCCAGTGGTCTGGCCGTAGCGGACGAACGCGGGGTCGATCAGGGCGTGGTTAGCCGTCATGTCGTGTTCGTTGTAG
>CAZBSB010000051.1:0-12246 GCA_964494535.1 uncultured Rhodospirillales bacterium | reverse complement strand
GTGCGGGGGCAGCCACTTGACCATCGCGTCGGGGTCGAGGAACGCGCGGTAGACCCGCTCCGGCGGCGCGCGCAGCACCCGATGCAGATGAACAGTGTTGGTTGACATGGGGCAATCCTTTGCAACAATCGTCTTGACGCATTATGTTTTTAGCATGTTACTCGAACGCGTTGCCAAGACAAGCGCCGATGCCGAACCCTGAGACAGGAGACCACGATGCGCCATTCTCTTTGCCTTGCCGCCGTTATCATCCTGGCGGGCTGCTCCAGCCCTTCCGCCACCATCGTGGGCAAAAGCCCGGCCATGGCGGCGCTGTGCGCCAAGCCGGACGACATTCAAGGCACGATTGACGCCGCGCAGGAGCATTGCGAGGAATATGGCAAATCGGCCGAACTGATCGGCAGCGCCGCCGGCGTGCTGGGCACCAGCCAGGAATGCCGCAGCGCAGACAGCGATTTCACCGGCAAGATCGTGCATTTCCGCTGCGTGAAGGACTAAGCGCAAATAATTGCGTTCAGACCAGCACAGTCTGCGAAAACCTAAACCAACACCACGACGTCACGCCAGCACAGGCAGCCCGTCCTCTTATGGTTTCCACACAATGGGTGCCGGCCAGGACTTACATGACAAACTGCAAACAACCCTATAATCGAGCCACCACCAATAACTAAGGCTCCCCCGCCGGCAACACACTCGGCAGCAGCGGCTCGTCCGGCGCGCGTTGCAGTACTGGCGCCGGATTTTCGCTATGTTCCGCGCCCGGCACAAAAGCCTCGCGCAGCAGCGTGATGGAGATGCGGCGGTTGCGCGGCCCCTGCGGATTTTTGTCCAGCGGCTCGCGATCCGCCATGCCGATGACGCGCGCCACCCGCTCAGCCTGCACGCCGGCGCCCGTTAAAGCCAGCCGACACACATTCGCCCGCTCGGTCGAAAGCGTCCAATTATCGCGCCGCGACCCCGCGGCAAACGCCGCGCTGTCCGTATGCCCGGCAATGCTCAACTCGTTCGGCAGCTTGGCCAGCACCTGCCCCACCATGCCCAGCAGCTGCCGACTCTTCTCATACAAAATGGCGCTACCGGAAGGAAACATGGAGGAGTTTTCCTTATCCACGATTTGAATCCGCAACCCATCCGGCGTCTGGTCAATCAGCAGTTGGTCGCTCAAGCCCTGCAGCGCCGGGTTCTCCTGCAGCGCCTGCTTCAACTCATCCGTCGCTTTCTCGAACCGCTTTTGCTCGGCCGCCTCATGCGCCGCCTTCTCGGCTTTTTCTTCCGGTGTCAGCGCCTCGCCGGCCAGCTTGTGTTGGTCAGGTTCCTTGCCGGCGCGCCCGCCGGCGTCTTTCGCTCCGTCGCTGCCATGGTCGCTCTTGCCCACGGTCTCTTCGTCGCCCTCTTCGCCTTGCCCCAGGCTGGGAATGGTTTTCTCCTGCATGATCGGCGGCGTGCCGCGCGAAATCATGGCGCCTGGCGCGGTAATGGTCTGCCCGCCCAACATGCCGCCGGCGCCGGACTCCGACCGCGCAATGCTGGCCGGCGTAAAGTAATCCGCGATACCGTGCCGCTGCTCGTCCGTCGTCACGTTCAACAGCCACAGCAGCAGGAAAAACGCCATCATCGCCGTCACGAAGTCGGCATAAGCGACCTTCCAAGCGCCGCCATGATGCCCCTCGCCGCCACCTTTCTTCTTTTTGCGAATGATGATGATCGGTTGCGCGTCAGCCATGGCGCATTACCCGGGCGGCGGCAACTGCGCCGTCGCTTCCTCAACCTCGGCGAAAGTCGGCCGCACATGCGAACCAATGGCCTTGCGCGCATACTCCACCGAAACCGACGGCGCATAACCCTGCAAATGCCCGAGCAACCCAATCTTGAGGCACTTCAAATAAGTCGCCTCTTCCTCAAACTTGCCTTTCAGCGCATTCGCCATCGGTCCCACAAAACCATACGCAATCCACACACCGAGAAATGTTCCCACCAAAGCGCCACCGATCAACCGCCCCAACACTTCTGGCGGCTCGGTGATCGCGCCCATGGTCTTGATGATGCCCAACACCGCCGCGACGATACCAACCGCCGGCAACGCATCGGCGATATTCTGCACCGCATGGGAAATTTCATGGTCTTCCGCATGATGCACATCCAACTCTTCGTCCATCAGCGCTTCCAGCTCATAAGGCTTGTCGGAGCCGAGCGTGACCAACCGCAAATAGTCGCAGAAGAAATCGGTGGCATGATGATCTTTGACGAAACCAGGAAACGGGCTGAACAGCGAGCTTTCTTCCGGCTTTTCGATATGCTGCTCCAACGCTAGCAGCCCTTTGGTCTTGGCCAGCTTGAAGGTCTGATACATCATGCTCAGCAATTCAATATAGCTGGCCTTGGTATATTTCGGCTTGGCCGGCAGCTTCTTGAACGCCTTCAAGAGGCGTTTCAGCGCGATGCCGCGATTGGCAATGATAGTCGCGCCTAGCCCGGTGCCGCCGATCACCACCATTTCCAGCGGCGCGGCGCGCCCGATCACTTCCAGGTGCCCGCCCATCAAGACGAAGCCACCAAAAGTGCAGGCGGTAACGAAGAGAACGCCGATGAAAAACAGCATGAAGCAACCGCGTGAAAACCAGGACGCCTGCCTGAGACGCCACCGCGCACTATGGTCAAATCGTGGTTAAGGAGGCTTTAACGACGGCACCCCCGCCCCCACGCAAAAACCCTGAAAATCCTGAATATTCCGTAAATCTCTTGCCCCTGCGGCGCCGTTCTGGCACCACGAGGCTATGGAGCTGCAGACCACTTTTGACGCCACCGCGCTCCGCCAGGCTATGGGCAGTTTTGCCACCGGCGTGGCGGTGGCCACCTGCCATGCCAGCAGCCAGCCCTGCGGCATCACCGTCAATTCCCTGACCTCAGTCTCACTTGATCCACCTCTGATGCTGTTCTGCCTCAGCAACCGCACCCGCGTTCATCCGGACTTCATGGCCGCCAGCCATTTCGCCCTCAACATCCTGGCCGCCGGCCAGGAACATCTATCGCGCCACTTCGCCGGCGCGCTGTCCGAGGATTGGAGCAGCATCGCCACGCTCCCGCTGCCATCAGCGCCGCCGCTCCTGGCTGGCTGCATGGCCTGGCTGGTCTGCCGCACGCAAGCCATCCACCCAGGGGGCGACCATGCCATCGTGATCGGTGAAATCACCGCCCTAGGCTGCGAACCTGCCGCTCAGCCCTTGCTCTATTTCCGCAAACAATACCGCCATCTGCCCGCCTCAGGGCACGAGCGTTAAGCGCCGCCCACCCTGCGCAATCAATTCTTCAGCCGTGCCAGTAATGGTAACGCTCGCGCCACGCTGCCACAGCGGCAGCAAATTGGCATAATAGGGCGAAAGCGGATGACCGGCATTGCCGACGGCAATCATGAAGCGTGATTTGTCCGGATCGGCCAAATCATACACCGCCCGATACCCCGCCCCATGCAGCTTGACGAATGGTTTCTTGCTGCCGGCCTCGCCAAAACTGCCCCCACGATTAAGAGTATAAAAATCACCATCGCTCGCCTGCGTCAAATCAAAGAGCCAATCAAACCCCGGCAGATGCGACAACACCTTATTGGCAAACGGCGCCTGATGTTCATCACCCCACCGCCACCGCAGCATCTCGGCACCATGCCGCGCGCTCAACTCCGCCAACGCGCGTCCCCATGCCGCATTCACGTCTTTACGACACCTGTCAACACACCATCCCTCGCCAGCATCCAGCAACGCGGTTAGTGCTGATACTTTGGGGTCAAACTCTGCTGCTGCTTCACCATAGCGGTCACGCAGCATCGCGTCATACACCCGTAGCAGCAACCAGGAAAATAGCAGCGGTTCCGGCCGGTCGGCGCGCATGGTGAAATCCCACCCCTGCAGCAACGCCAGCGCCTGCTTGCCGGCCGGTGTCTGCGCCTCGATCAGCGGCAGCAGCTTCGGCAACAGGCTGCGCGCCGCCGCCGAGACAATATCCGCCTGCATCGCCGCCATATCATCCAAGCTGAATTGCGGTTTGGCTTTCAGCAACTCTTGCAGCCGCTCTGCCCGATAAGGCTGTTCCCACTCCCGACCAAACCACGGCGAGCCACCGCCAACCACGGCATTGTTAGCGTTGAAGATCGTGCCGCCCGGCGGGTCAAATAACCGTGGCAAATCAGCAAACGGTACCATGCCGCGCCAATCGCCAACCCCACCGGCGCCATCGGCCGGATACCGCCCATCGCCGCCGGCGCGCACCGGGACCAGCCCGGCATTGGTGAATCCGATATGGCCGGCCGTATCGGCATAAACAATATTCTGCGGCGGCGCCTGAAAATCCTGTAGAGCGCGTTGGAACTCATCCCAGTTACGCGCCACATTCATCTGCAGCAACGCCTGCGCCGTCTTATCATCAGCGCGCAAAGCGGTGAATCCCAGCGCCAGCACCTTGTCCGTGCCCTGCAACGCCTGCCGCGCTTCCGCATCAACGTCCGACAACACCGGCCCATGCCGCGTCTGCCGCACCGTGAGCGTAACATCCGGCTCACCCTTGACCTTAAAGGTCTCGGTGCGCGTTACGAATGCCGCGCTGCCTTCCGGCGTCAGATAACGTGTCGCATCCTGGGGATCAACCGTCTCCACGAACACATCCTGCACGTCGCTGTTGGTGGTGGTGAACCCCCAGGCAATATGCCCGTTCTGCCCCAACAACACGCCCGGCAGCCCCGGCACACTGCCACCGGCCACCACCATCTCCGGCGTAACGAGCCGCACCAGAAACCACAGAATCGGTGCCTGCAAATCCAGATGCGGGTCATTGGCCAACAGCGGTTTGCCGGTCACGCTGCGCGCCCCGCTCACCACCCATTCGTTAGAAGCACCGGGCTGCTGCTGCGTGACCAACCGCTCCAACCGCGCCAGCGCACGCCGCAATGGCTCAGCATCACGCAACTCGCCGCGCTGCGGCAACGGCGCCGCTTTGTCCGGCGACGGCAGCGCTGGAAAATCTGGCTGCACCGTCACCGGCGCCGTCGCCGGATAGGGTGGATACAGCGCCTCGATTTTGTCTGCTGGAAACTGCGTCAGCAACCGCGCGCGCCGCAACTCGTCACGCATATTGGCGCTCAGCTGCATTGCCATCAGCTTGCCCCACACCACGCTGTCCGCCGGCCGCCACGGCGCCGGCTTGATGCCCAGCAGTGTGAATTCCAGCGGCAATCTGTCCTGATGCGTCGCCAGCCAGCCATTCACCCCGGCGGCGTAAGCCTCAAACTGCGCCTGACTCTCCGGCGCGAAGGTCGCGTAGCTCTGTTCCGCCAGCCGATACAAATCAAGCCCGCGCAGCAATTTGTCGGCGCCCAACATATCGGCGCCCGCCACTTCCGCCAATCGCCCTTGACCGGCGCGCCGGTTCATCTCCATACTGAAAAATCGCTCAGACGCGTGCAGATAGCCCAGCGCCCGCAGCGCATCCGGCCGATTACCGGCAAAGATGCTGGGAATGCCATTGGCATCACGCACGATCTGCGCTGGCGCGCTTAACCCAGGCAGCGCAAAAGTGCCCGTCAGTTCAGGCAACGATCGCTGCCAGAACCACCACCCGCCGCCGGCAACCGCCGCCAGCAACGCCATCACGCCAACACCACGGTGCCACCAGCGCCGCGATTTAGCCGAAGGATTCTTGCCATTGCTCATGCGTCACCTGCCCGGCTGCTATGTTGCGGCAGCCGGAGAGTCATGACAAGCGGTTTGCTTTACCGACGCTTTGCCTTATGCTCACGCCATGCAGCAAAAATTCGTCCACGGCCTGAGCGCGCGCGGCTTCCACCGCCTAGCCTATTACGAATGGGGCGCCGCCAGCGCCGCCCGCACCGTCGTCTGCGTCCACGGCCTCACGCGCAACGCGCGCGATTTTGACGTCCTGGCCGCCGCCCTGGCCACCGACTGCCGCGTGATTTGCGTGGACATCGCCGGCCGCGGCGACAGCGACTGGCTGGGTGACCCCAGCCTCTACGCCTATCCGCAATATCTGGCGGACATGACCGTGCTGCTGGCGCGGCTCGGCGCCGCCCAGGTGGAATGGGTCGGCACCTCCATGGGCGGCCTCATCGGCATTCTGCTCGCGGCGCAACCGCGCAACCCCATCCGCCGCCTGGTACTAAACGATGTCGGTCCTTATATCAGCGCCGCCGCCATGCAGCGCATCGCCGCCTATATCAGTCAGCCGCCTAGCCTGCCGGACATAGCGGCGGCCTCAGCCTATATCCGCGCCATATACCAAAACACCGGCCCCTGCACGGACGCGGATTATCAAGCTATGACGGAAACCAGCATCCGCCCCCTGCCCACCGGCGGCTATGCCCTGCGCTATGACCCGGCCATCGCCGTCAATTTTGCCGCCCTCAGCGGCGATCTCGATCTCTGGCCTTATTATGACCGCATCGCCTGCCCAACTTTGGTGCTACGCGGCGCATTATCCGACGTGCTGACGGACGACACCGCCGCCGCCATGACCCGCCGCGGCCCCCAAGCGCAACTAGCGGTCATTCCCGCCATCGGCCACTACCCTGCCCTGCGCGACCCCCAACAAATCAAAACCGTCACCGCGTTTCTAGCTGGTTAAACCGACAACCACCGGCTGTGCCGCAGTCATCATGAGTAAGCCTAAAAAGAATTGACATTCGTCCTCTCCCCTTGCGGGAGAGGACGCAAAAACTTCGGTTTAGCCCTTGCTAAACCGTTAGTTTTTGCTGGTAAGGGGGTTTGTTCTTTAGCTAAATATTGTTTTAGCAACGAATCACTGCGCCTGCAAACAAGACCCATCCGCAAACAACAAACTAGCGCCGCAGCTTGACGTCATCAGCGCCATCGGGTCATTGGCGACGCTCGGCATCAGCAGCAACCGCTGCGCTGGCACCTCGCCAAACCCGTTCTTCAAGAAAGCGTCGAAATTCTCCGCCCGTTCCTTGATATTGCGCCCCTGCAGCAGCGCAGCGCAATTCTTGTCGCCGACATCATAATCCTCGCCCCCAACCAGCGTTGTCACCTGCCGGCTTACATAATTCTGCCGCGCCACATTGCCGGCCGTCAGTCTGGTATAGGCATTCGGCTGTTCCAACCCATACGGATAATCCTGCCAACCAGGGCAGGGCTTCACATCCTTTGGCGCGCCAAAAGCCCCTTTCCCGTTCGGCCGGTTGTCCGTCAGATAAACGTAACTCAACGGCGCAAACAGCACATAATGCGGCTTCAGACTCGTCTCGCTCAGCACATCCTGCGCCCGACTGAATAACGCATAGCGATGCACGAAATCCGCGCCGCGGCCATAGCCCGCCACCACCAACTGCCTCAATTCGGGGAAGCGCCGCTTGTCCGTCAGCACCAGCAGCAGCAAATCCATGGCCGTCATGCTGCTGACGCGCCGGCCGTCATTATCCGCCGCCCCCGTCTCGCCGCCCTGCCACCAATCGGCGGCCGACCACGCCGCCACATGCTTCACCCCATCCGTCAACATCGGCTTGAACCGTTGCCGATCCGCCAGCAACGAGAACAGCGGCGCCACGATCATCGTATTCGCCAACCGCCCAGAAGCACCTGGTCCCGCTAGAATTTTCGCCTGCCGCAACGTCTCGTCGGCATCGCGATGATCATCATGCACCAAAATAACAATCCGCCGAATCATCCCACTATGGTCGCCCTCCAGCGGCTGGCTAGCCAACACCGGCCATAATAGCGGCATGGCGGCAAGGTCGGCGCCTTTGCTCGGCAGCGGCAAAAACTGAAAACGCCGCAAATCCGGCGCCACCGGCGCGCCCGTCACCTGCTGCGCGCCCCCGTAAACGGCCGGCGCGCTGGAAATATCGGCCGTGGTCTCCGGCTTTGGCGTCGCTTTCGGCCGCGCCGCTTTCTTGGCTTCTTTGCCGCTCTTATTCTTATCCACCTTGACCTTATCCGGCGGCATAGCAAAATTTTCCGTGGCCGTGTCCGGCAACTCATCCGCCTCAGACGGCACGTCCGGCAACGGCTCCAACGCGCTGTCGCCAAACCCAGCTCCACCCTCCGGCATCGTCGCCGTTTCATCCCCCCACGCGACGGCCTCTTCGGCTGCCTGGCCAGACAGCGGCAACACCAAAGCAGCAAACAGCAAAACCAACGGCAAGCAACGCATCTTCAATCCTCAGGCCAGGATGATAGCGGGCAGGACTTGGTCGGCCGAACCAAATAGGCTACAACAGCACCACGCAATTTTCCCGCAGACCGAGCCTATGACAAATCTGAGTCAATTGAAAGTCGCCGTATTGGTTGACCTGCCGCGCAGCCCGCAGGCCGGCGGCCATGTCAAAGGCTGGGAACGCCTGGCGCAGGCAGCGGCGCGCTATGATCTGCCGCTTGATCTGACAGTCTATTTTTCCGGCGCGCCGGCCACCGAGAAACTGTCCGAGCATGTGACGCTGCGCCAGTTGCCGCCCGTCTTCTCCACCGCTTGGCTGAAGTTCCTGCCCTATGTGCCGGATCATACCGACCTAGCACCCTACCACCCCGCTCTGGCGCGGGAACTGGCGCGCTATGACGTGATTCACACCACAGACGCGTTTTTTGCCTTCACCCGCACCGCCGAACTCCACCGCCGCCGCCGTGCGCTGACGCATTCTTTCCATACCGACCAAATCAACTATGCCCGCATCTTTGCCGCCCGCTCGATTCGCGAACGCCTCGGCGACAATCGTCTGGCGCACTGGCTGTTGGAAAAATGGCGTCTGCCGGAACGCATCGGCCGGCGCATGGAAGGGAAATTGCTGCGCCATGTGCGCCGCTGCGGCGCCGTCCTGGTCACCCGCGCCAGCGACCGCATGTTCGCGGAGCAAATATTAGGACCACACGGCGTCCGCACCATGCGCCTCGGCACCGATAAAGAATTGTTCAACCCGCGCCAGGCCAACCGCGCCCTCATGCAGCAGCGCTATCTGATTCCGGCCGGTCGCCTCGTGCTAGTTTTCGTCGGCAGGCTGGATGAAGGCAAGAACATCCATACGCTGCTCACCGCCATGCGCCAGGCGATTGACGCCGGCGCGCCGCTGCACCTCGTCGCCGCCGGCGTCGGCCCGGCGGCGGAAGACATCCGCGCCATTTTGGGCGACCATGCCAGTGTGCCCGGCTTCATCCCGCCCGCCGAACTCGCACAGCTCTATGCCAGCGCGGACGCCCTGGCTCTATCCTCGGAAGTGGAAACGCGCAGCCAGGCGCTAGTTGAAGCGCTGGCCAGTGGCCTGCCCGTCCTGCTCGCCGCCAAAAGTGGTGTGCATAAATTGCTGCCCGCCTCGCCAGCGCTGCAAGTGGTAACGGGCGGTGCGGACGCCTGGACGCGCGCCCTGCAAGACTTCGCCGCCGCCGCGCGCCCCAAACTGCAAGCCGCCGCGGTTGAACTAAGCCGCAAACACATCGCCGGCTGGGAAGAAATCCTGACCGAGGATTTCCTCCCCGCCTGGCAACAAGCCGCCCGAATGCAACGCGCCAAACCGTAGCAGCCGTCAGCGCGCTTTCACTTGCTCGCCCCGCGCACCTTCTCCCAGCTCCGCCCGCCGATATAGCCGATCATCACCACACCGAACAGCTGCACAATCGGCTCCGGAATCGCCGCTAGCCACGCCTGATAGCCTTTGGTGATCTCCGCCGCAGTCTGCGGGCTAAACGCCTGCACCACCCCCATGGGAATCGAAGCCAGCAGCATGATATAGACGACATATAGGAAAGACGGCCGCGCCCGCGATGTCCAAGGGTCAGGACTCTGCGCCTCCAATAAAATCGCCGCCATCCGTGCCTTGACCTCTTCCAGCGCCTGCTGATTTTCCAGCTTGAGGAGATTCACCTTCGCCGCCGCCCGCTGCTCGGGGTCGGGAATGATGCGGTCAATGATATGCAGCACGCCGGCGATGATGTCCGTAATCATGCATCCCTCCATATCTCCATCATAAAGTGCGGTTCCACAACTGCGCCTCCGCCGCGCGCCGCCGCGTCAAGCCGCCCAGCGCCTCGCCGCGCGCCTTGTTCCAGCGCATCAGCTGCGCCGGCACCTGCTCATACCAGCCGCGCTGCAACAACCGCCGCAAGGTCGAATTCGCCAAATTCTCCGCCCCGACATTAAAGGCGAAACACACCAGCGCCGCGAACTGATTGTCATTCAGCGGCAACGGTCGCGGCGTCGTCGTAATCACCAGCCGCGGCGCATCACCCAGCCGTAAGCCAAACAACACTTGATCAAATGTTTCCGGCCGCGCCCACGCCCCCAACTCATCGCACCACACCCGATGATGCTGCGGCCCCCGCAACCGCTCCGGCCGATCCGCCGAAAATAATTTGATGCGACTGCCATTATGCAACCGCAGCGCCCCCAGGCTCCGGTGCCAGGACTGCACACACGCTTCAGGCAACACCTTCAACAACCCGCTCTCGCCTTCCACGCAGGTATCCCGCGCATCAGCGAATGTCGGCGCCACCACCGCCAGCCGCGCCCCGTCATGCCGCAGCGCGTAATGCGCCAAATCCTCGGCGCCCGTGCGCGTCTTGCCCCAGCCGCGCCCGGCCAGAATCAGCCAGAGGCGCCAATCACCGGCGGGCGTGGTCTGGCTTGGCCGCGCCGTCCGCAGCCACTGCAGCCGCGCTTGCAACGCCAGCAGTCTTGGCAGCGGCAAGTTCATCCAGCAATTGGGCAATGGCATCCAGAGCGGCCTGTCGTGCGGGTTCGTCGTCCTTTGGGCGTTTGCTTGATCGCATTTTCTTCTCGTCTTGCGCGGCGAGGCGCGCCAAGATGGTCTTGGCAGCACTGACACGCACATGGTCTTTGTCGCTCTGCGTCATAACCTCCAACAGCGTCGCCATCGCCCGCGCGGTTGAAGCGCGGCGCGGCCGCTGCTGCGGTTCTGTTTTCTTGACCGTCGCCCGTGGCGTCGCTCGCTTAAGATTTGCTGATAGCTTGCCCGTCGTTCCAACACTTCGACGCGACATGAATAAGCCCAAAACAAAAAAGCAGCGCCCCAAAGAACGCTGCTTGCGATGATAACCGATTCTGTGTTTGCGTCTGATTTTCGACGCAGTGCTTCTGAGGACAGTCAATACCTAAAACCCCTGCAAAAGTCAAGGAAAAATTTACCGTAACATGACGATGACGCGCCGATTCATTCTTTCTTGACGCGTGTCCGTCACACTGAA
The DNA here is from genome assembly GCA_964494535.1 of uncultured Rhodospirillales bacterium. Classification (GTDB taxonomy): domain Bacteria; phylum Pseudomonadota; class Alphaproteobacteria; order UBA9219; family RFNS01; genus JAGOHT01. The sequence continues at coordinate 1,039 of CAZBSB010000051.1, read as the reverse complement.
CGCAGATCACAATAGGAGCATCACATGGTCGAAAGCGCCGCCGGTTCCGTCGTCAGCACGCAGCTGCAATCCAGCGTCCGCCCGCAAGAAGTAGCGCCCCGCGTCGAGAGAGAATCGCGCGAACCAGAGGTGAAAGAAGTGCCAGTCGAATCCACCCCCCGCACCGGCGAACGCGGCAGCACCGTCAACCTCAAAGTCTAGGATCAAAACTCAAACCAGCCACAATCGTCATACCGGCGCAGGCCGGTATCGAGACATTTACGCGCGGTAGCGCGTATATCAAGACTTACGCTGCCACAGAGGCAAAACGCAGCTGGCAAGTAAAAAATCCATTTTGGATACAGCCGCGCGCTCTGCTACAACTCCCCCATGATCACCACCAACCGCATCCGCTTCTGGCGCCAACAGCGCGGCTGGAGCCTGCAGTAACTGGCAGCATCCGCCGGCACCACCCGCGCGCAGATTGACAAGCTGGAGCGCGGCAGCCGCCGCCTGACTGTGGATTGGATGCTGCGCCTCGCTGCCCCGCTGGGCTGCGACCCATGCAGTCTCATGGCGCTAGATGACGACAGCAAAGGCTTCAGCGAAGCCGCGCAAGCACCGCTACAGCATGATCTACCGCTCTACCGCTTGCAGCCTGCCGCCCAACGACGCGGCCACCGCGTCACCCCGCATCCGGCCGGCACCGTGCCCTGCCCCTATTTTCTCTCTGCCGCCACGCCAGCCTATGCGCTGGAGCTGCCCCGCGCCCAGGCAACAAAACTGGAATTACCGGGGCAACTGCTCTTCCTCAACCCGTCGGCCAAACCGCTGACCGGCGCTTGGCTGGTAGCACAAACCGCCGACGGACTTTGGCATCTCGGCCAGTGCCAGCAACTGAACGCCACGACTGTCGTTCTGCACACCGCGCCCCACGGCCGCCTCACGTTGCCCCGCCGGCAGCTGCGCGCTTTGCATGGCGTGGCCGCCATCATCAATCTGTCACTGGCCAAGTTTGCCACAACCGCAAAGCCTCAGCGCGGCAAGCCGCATGATCCGG
>CAZBSB010000050.1:0-12910 GCA_964494535.1 uncultured Rhodospirillales bacterium | reverse complement strand
GACGTGATTGGCCATGTCAACAATCTGGCCATGGGCAGCTATTTCGAAAATGCGCGTGTCGCCTTAATGCGCAAGGTGTTCCCAGACTGGCCAAACGGCGACAGCATCTTTGTGCTGGTGCAGACGCGTTTTGACTATTTTTATGAGCTGAATTATCCGGCACAGCTGCGCGTGGGCACCCGCCTGCTCAGTTTTGGCCGCTCCTCCATGCGGCTGGGCGCCGCGCTCTTTCACGGCGACACGCTGATCGCGCAAAGCACCACCGTCTCGGCGCTCATCAGCAACGAAACCCGCAAGCCCGTGGCCGTGCCGGATGATATACGGCAGGCCATCGTCAAACTGGCCGGCTGAAAACTTAAGCAAACGCGTTTTGGGTTATCTGTGCTTCCGCCTAAGTCCGCAGCTAATCGCCGTAAAGATCTTGCAGTGCTGATTGTTGCGCGGCCACGCTATAGCGCGTGTTCAGTGCCGCGTTGATCTCCGGCAGGCCGGCGGGAACTTTCCCGCTGGCAATCGCCGCCAGCATCGCTACGCCTTCCGTTTCAGTTTGGAAATTCGGCCGCACCGGCAGCGTATCAATGGGGGGAATGCCGCGGCAGACCAGCAGCAGTCCTAATTGCGCGGCTTCCAGCACGGAGAGGGGGCCGGATTCCCACAAAGCCGTGTGACAATAGACGTCACACTGCGCCAGCCGTTCCAGAATTTCGCCATGGCTGATCCAGCCGGTCACGGTCACGCCCAGATCAGTCAGTTGTTTTGCCCAAGCATCATCACCGCCGCCGAGCCAGATGAAATCTATCGGCAGCGCCTGCGACTGTGCCAGTTTGACCAGACGGATATAGAAATCCGGGTCTTTTTGCGGGTTGAGCCGCCCGACCATCGCCACCCGCAGCCGCTCGCCGCGCCGATAGTTTTTGCGGGCGGCAAAGGCCCCCTCCGGCACTACCGGCACGTTGGGCAGCATGACGATGCGTTGCGGCAGTAGCATCCGGCGCGCTAAAGCGCCTTCACGTGGGCTGACCGCCGCCACTGTGGCGTTGCCCAAGGCCAGCGCTTGCTCGGCCAGGAAATAAGCGAGGCGTACGAGGGCGCCGATGTCATGTCGCTCAAACGCATAACAATGCGGGGTATAAATGACCTGGCGGCGCGGCAGCAGCGCCATCCGACCATAGCCGCCGGCGAAAGATGAATGGAGATGCACCCAGTCCGGCTGAATTTCTTTGACGAGTTGGCGGATGACGCCCGGCGCCTTCACGACCGAACTGGGCAGCTCATATTGGCCGGCAAAGCGTTTTGCCCATTCCATCGCATCGTGATAGCCGGCGCGCTTTGCCGCCAGCAGGTAATGCCGATGTTGTGGCGTGTTCTCCACATAGCCGTGCAGGGCGGTGACGAGACCACCGCCGAAATTATCCGATATATGCAGGATTTTCTTCATGTTTGCTGCCCCTCAAGCAGGCCACTTCTAGCGGATTGGCGCTGGTAAGCAAAGCGGAAGAGAGGGTTAACGGCCAACGATTTGCCGCATAATGCCACCACAGCTTTGGCTAACCATGGCATATTCCTCCACGCTGTCCACCTGGGCTTGCGCCCGCCCACGCGCGGCGCTGAAGGCGCGCATCTCCGCTTCCATGATTTGCTCGATTTTGGCTTTCAACTCTGCCTGCACCGCAGTCGTGTCCCCAGCTTGGATCGGCGGGATGGCCGCCACGGTTTGCTCGATACGCTGTTGCAGCATGGGCAGATATTCCATCAGCACTGCTTTGTCCACAGCCACATGCTTGGCCTCATGCGCGTAGATGGCGTTGTAGGCGCAGCTTTGCGGCGCGAATTCCGCCGGAATATAGATGGTATGCGGCTCAAACCCGAACCCGACCTCTAGCGCCGCTAGACTTCCACAAGCGCCCTGGCCAAAAGAATCCTGCTGGAGATAGGCGCTGATGCGCGTGTTATTGACGACGCGGGTGAGCGCCAGCCCCAGCGCCAGGGGCGCCGCGCCGTGATGCAGACCGTCGCCGATGCCGGACAACTCCTGCATACTACTCTGCCGGTGTTGGTTATTGATGCTGCTGCCGCCGAGCAAGGGCTTGACCGTGACGGCAACATGCTGTGGCGCGCAGCCGGCCGCGACCGCCGGCACAGGCGCCAGCGCAAAAAACGCCACCAGGACAAGAAATCTTGGACGCATAGTTGCCATTTTCCGTCTGCAAGTTGATATAGCTGATAAAGCCAAATCTGGACATTGATTCGTTGGGAGTCTTGCCTGTGTCGCTAAGTCGTCGCCTGTTTTTGCGTCGAAGCATCGTTTGTGCGGGCGTCGGCCTTGCCGTTCTGCTGCCCTGGCCGCTGCTGGCTGCTGACAAGGCCACCAAATCTATGGGTCGCGTGGCGCTCAAGCAGCCGGCGGACGGGTCGGATGATAAAATCGCGCCGTCAGGCACAAAGCTATTGATGATTGATGCTGGTCATGGCGGCAAAGACCCGGGCGCGGTGGGGCAGCGCGGGCTGAAGGAGAAGGACGTCACGCTCGATATCGCCCGGCGCATGGCGGAGATCCTGGCCGGCAAGCACAAAATCTCGCCGCAACTTACGCGTGACAGCGACAGCTTCATTCCGCTGGCGGAGCGTGTGGCGAAAGCTCAGGCGGCGCGCGCCGATTTCTTTATCTCTATCCACGCTGACAGCGCGAAAAGCAGCGAGGCGCGCGGCTTTTCAGCCTATTCGCTGTCGGAAGAGGCCAGCGACGACTTTGCGCAGGAACTGGCGAAACAGGAAAACCTCGCTGACCGTTTTGCCGACCTCAAATTGGATCAAGCCGACCCCGATGTCGCCAATATTCTCTTCGACCTCGTGAACCGCGAGACACAGGCGGCGGCCGTGAAAACCAAGGTCAAACTGGTGAAAGGTCTGGAACGTGAATTGAAGTTGTTGCACAACCCGATTCGGTCAGCCAATTTCGCGGTGCTGCGCGCGCCGGATGTGCCGTCTATCCTGATAGAAACCGGATTTTTGTCTAATTCTGACGATGAGAAGCTACTGCAGGAGGCCAAACAGCGTCAGAAAATAGCCACACTGCTGACGCGCGAGATATCCAAAGCTGTCAGTGATATTTAATAACCGGTATGATCGGCCGGCAGATTGAACACGTCTTTGTTCAGTTTAGCCAGCTCATCAAGCAGGTCTTTGTCACGCTTGCCACTGCGCAACTGCTCGACAATTCTTGTCTTGGCGGCCATCGCATGACGATGGGCGGCAGCCATTGATTCGGCTTCACGCTGCTTCTCAAGCCGCTGAGCCATCTCCTTGTAGGAGTCGCCAGGCCCCTTCTCAATAGCCCCTTGACCCGGCCCGGCTTGACCGGCCAGACCACCAGCGGTGCCCTGGCCAAACCCGGGCTTCTTGACCGGATATCCCCTCTCGTCAAGAGCGACTGCGTTGCCATTCGCATCAAACTGCATCGGTGGCTTAGAAGCAGGATCAACAAACTTCGCTCCGGAAACGCCGAGCAGAGCACCATTATTGTCTAGGCGACCAGATGAAAAAGCGCCAGCTTCCGACGCCAAAGCACTCTTAGGCGCAGATTTCTCACCACCGGAAGGTGTTGCCGGAACCAGAGACGGCTGAGGGGAGCTTGACGCGGGCGCATTATCCATAACACTACCATACCAGTGTTTAAGCCACACCACAATACAACATAATCGGCAGAATTGTAAAGAATTAAAGCGATTTCCGGTGGCTCAGTTGTAAAGGCAGCAGTTTTTGACCTTTAACGGTGCTCATCTGCACTGGTTAAACCATTCTTAAACAAGACAAGCAGCTTAGCGCTGCTATCGCCGTCGTATCGGCGCGGAGAATGCGTTGCCCAAGGCTGGTGCTGCGAATTTGTTGAACATTGTGCAGCATTTCAATTTCAGAATCGCTGAACCCACCCTCAGGTCCAACGAGTACGCCAATATTCATGGTCTCACTCTTGATTTTTTGTATAGCCGTCAAAAGGGGATCAGCCTGCCCTTTTTCTACACAAGCAATAATTTGCGAGCCCCGCTCGATAACGTGTGTCACAGTATCCATCAGTTTTCCTGGGGCATGGAACACCGGAATGTCGAGGCGCTCAGATTGCTCGGCTGCCTCCGCGGATATAAGTCCAAGACGACCAAGATTCAGTTGTCGGACATGGCTGTGGTCAGTAGCCACCGGATAGAAATCACTGACACCTAATTCGCACGCCTTCTCGATCATGTATTCTTGATAACCTCGTTTAATGGGGGCGAAAATCAATGGTAAGTGTGGAGCGTTCTGTTGCGGCCTGATCTGTCTCCGGCATACTGCTAGTATACTTGTTGCAGAAGTCTCTTCCAATGCAGCCAGCCACTCGCCATCGCGTCCGTTAAACAGCAGTACCTCATCGCCACTGCGCAAACGGCGCACATGCAACAAGTAATGGCGTTGGTTGCCAACCAACGCCACCGTCTGTGCAAGTCCAAGCGGCTTATCAACAAAATTACGCGGTAGCCCAATCCAGGCGTTTCTCGGCATCAGCTGGGCTATGGCCGGTAAACAAAAATCCGCCGCCGCATTTCTTGATCCTCAAAAAACTCGATGCTATCGAGCTTGGCTTCAAAAATGGCGTCCTTATGTTTGCCAACATAAGTATTCTTGTCGTACCAGTGTTCAATGAGGCGATGGTCGATCGAAAGTTTTGGTACGCCGGTAATTTTAATGTTTGAACGGGCGAGTATCTGCCTACTATTGTTGCCTGATTTAGTCAGGCGCAGCAAAAGAGACTGGGCATCGCTTTCGCTCATGATAAATCCTGAAATACTGATTCTCGCCTCAAGCGAAGCGACGTACTTGAGAGGCAGTGCTTTAATCTGGTTGCCCTTACAGTAGCTTCCTTGTAGTTCCGCCAAGCGAAACGCATTAACGCCAATCAAAGGCGCATCACGGTTAATTCTGAATGTCCGAGAGTCAAAGTCATACCTATCAAGGCTGATGTAACCAAGAACGTAAAAATTCACCGGATAAGTTACGGCTTCAGACCGTATCTTGTTGCGCAACCCTTCGCGTATCTTGTTCCATTTAAAATCATCGTGTTTAAAAGTGCTGAAAAGATCACACTCAACAATTTTGGCGTAATCGTCGATAAGAACGTCATTATTGATATCTATTGAGCCGAAGCGCAGAAGTGTTTGGATGATGCCTACGTCTGTCGGCGGCACGAAATCATCTGCATTCGCTTGGTTCGAAGTTCCCAACCCGAGGGCAATCAACACTGCAAGCAGGTAACGCTTCATCCATCTCTCCATAACGCTACGGCGGCTGCGATTTTACGCATGAGGCTGGGCAAAGCCAGTGATTTCAGGCTGTCTTTGTCATGCCAGGTGCCGTTTTCCGGCGGGTTGTGACTAATGGCATACATCAGCCTAACGTAAAGGTCAAAGTGGGTGAAACTGTGGCGCACCTGCCGGGAGGCAGCCCGCCAGGGCAGCCCGCTAGGAAATCCCGTCGCGGTAGGGTGAGCGGGGGAATCGGGTGCCGTTTTCCATTCCGAAGTCGGCACTTCCAGCATCCCGGCCAACAGGCCGGTGGTCGGGCGGCGGCGAAGCCAGACCTGGTGTTGGTCGTTTTCCAGCCAATAGGCCGTGGCATAGCGTTTGGGTTTGACGGCTTTTGGGGGGGGCACGGGGTAGCGTTCGGCGGCGTTTTGGTTAAAAGCCGCGCAACTGTCGCGCCAGGGGCAGGCGGCGCAGTTTGGCCGCCTGGGGGTGCAGATCGTGGCGCCCAAATCCATCAGTGCCTGGGCATAATCGCCGTGGCGCCGTTCCGGCAGCAACGCCGCCGCGTGTTCCCGCAGACGTCGCTTGGCCTGGGGCAGCGGCGTCTTCACGGCATACAGCCGCGCCATCACCCGCTCCACATTGCCGTCCACCACATTCGCCGGTTGCTCGAAGGCGATGGCCGCCACGGCGGCGGCGGTATAATCGCCGATACCGGGCAGGCGCTTCAGTTCGGCCACCGTTGCCGGAAATCGGCCGCCAAAATCATGCGCCACGATTTGCGCGCAGCGATGCAGATTGTGCGCGCGGCGGTAATAACCCAGCCCCGCCCACCCGGCCAGCACCTCGTCAAGTTCGGCGGCAGCCAGTGCGGCGACATCCGGCCAGCGCGCTAAAAATTTCTCATAATAAGGTATGGCGCTGATGACAGTGGTTTGCTGCAGCATAATCTCGGCCAGCCAGGCACGATAAGCATCCTGCCGGCCGCGCTTGACGCGCCAGGGCAGGTCGCGCCCATGCCGGTCATACCAGCGCAGCAAGTCTGCCGCTGCCGGCGGTAAAGCCTTCCGTGCTTTGCTTCGTGGCGCCGCCATGGCACAATCCACTCATGAGCCGAATGCCGCAAAATCTCGCCGCCCCGTTGCGGCAACTCGCCAAACAGGCTGTGGGCGCGGACTGGCAACTCTATAGCATCGTCCTGGAGCATTGGCAGGACATAATTGGCGCGGAATGGGCAGCGCAGACCGCACCGGTCAAAATCGCTTTTCCCCGCCAGCAAGCGCGCTCCCAGGGCACGCTGACCATCGCCATGCCGCGCGGCCTGACCATGGCGATGCAATATCGCCAGCCGCAAATTCTGGCGCGGCTAAACGGTTTCCTCGGCGCGGAGACGATTGTTCGCCTGCATTTCTCCCACGCCACGGCCGCCTCGCGGCGCCCAGCAGCACCAGCGAGAACCTTGTCGGCACACGAAACTGCGCATATCAGTCAAGCCGTCATTAGCGTCAACGATGTTGAACTGCGCGCCAGCCTGGCAGCCTTCGGCCAGGCGCTATATGCCGCGCAGCGTGTGCCAGACCAGGCGGACAAGCCGTAGCCACCGCGTGGGCGCCGCAGGTCGCCAGGGTTCGGCGATTTTGAGCAAATACCCGGCATCATGGCGAGACAGGGCGAGATGCAGCGCGACAATCAGCCCTGCTTGCCGTTCTGGCTTAGGTAAGGCGCGCCATTGCCGTTGCAGAGCCGCGCCGGCTTGCTGCGCTTTGGTGGCTTCCGCGTGCATCAAGGCTGTCAACCCGGGCACGGGGCGCAACTCCATCAAATCCGCTTCCGCAATTTTGTATTGCTCCAGCCATTCCGGCGGCAGCGGCAACTGCCGGCGCCTGACCCAATGCGGCACAGCGCGCAGCAGGCCGATGGTCGCATAATGTTCCATGCTGTCGGCATAGAGTGCCGCGTGCTGCTCCTGCCCAAGCAGCCTGGCGCCCATCAGCCCTAAAGGCCGGCTGGTATTGGCGCGATAGGCGCTGTAATCGGCATGGCTGGGGAAGGGCGGATTGGCTAAATCGGCGGCGCGTGCGTCAATCAGCGTCTGCAGCGGAGCAAGGTCAAGGCCGCGCTCTTGCCAGGTGGCGATGATGCCCAGCACCGGCTGCGCCGGCGCCTGGCTGCCGTTGCCAAGCGCTGCCAGCGCATCGCGCCACCATTGCAGGCGGATTTGCCCCAGCACCGGCTCCGTCACCTGGTCACGAATCTGTGCCAGGGTGGCGTTGAACAAAAACAGCGCTGCCAGATCGACACGTTGTTCCGGCGGCGCGAACAGGCAGCAGGCATAACGGTCAAAATCCTGGCCGCGCAGTTCCTGCAATAAATTCTGCCAGGGGGTTGATGGCTGCATGGCGGGGAAAAAGCCCTTGTTTTCGGCGATTCATCGGCTATAAACGGGCATTCCTGAAAAAGTGGATGGCACTTTGGGTGCCTTCCCGTCAGTGGTTGGCGGCAACGCCTTCGCATCTGAACTATCGGGACAACCAAAAAATGTAAAGGAAAAACAATGAGTAAGCGTGAAAATTCCAAGTATAAGATTGATCGCCGGTTGGGCGTCAATCTGTGGGGTCGCCCGCGCAGCCCCATCACCAAGCGCGAAAGCCGCCCGGGCCAGCACGGGCTGCGCCGCACCAAACCTACCGATTTCGGCACCCAGCTGATGGCCAAACAGCGCCTGAAAGGCTATTACGGCAATATCGGCGAACGGCAGTTCCGCCGCTACTATCAGGAAGCCATGCGCCGCAAGGGCGACAATGGCGAAAACCTGATTCAGCTGCTGGAACGCCGGCTGGACGCCGTGGTCTATCGCATGAAATTCGCGCCGACCGTGTTCGCGTCGCGCCAGTTCATCAATCACGGCCATGTCACCGTCAACGGAAAGCGTGTGAATATCGCGTCCTACATGGTCAAGGATGGCGACGTCATTGAGTTGCGCGCCAAGGCCAAGCAGCTGGCAATCGTGTTGGCTTCCGTCGAGCTCGCGGAGCGCGACGTGCCGGACTATATCTCGGTTGACCATAAGGAAATGAAGGGCAGCTTCATCCGCGCCCCGCAATTCACCGATGTGCCCTATCCGGTGCAGATGGAACCCAATCTGGTCATCGAATTCTATTCGCGCTAATCCGCCGCGCGAACCAGATAATCAGCCCGCGCCCGCAACGGCGCGGGCTTTTTGCTTTTCGGCTGTTCTGCGTATAGCCTTCTGGCGGTTGGTCAACTTGCTAAGCAATTGGGGGCAACGATGCGATTGCTGATGGTTTTGATCGCTGTGGTGGGAATTCAAGCCACACCGATGCCGGCACTTGCCGAAACGACGACAATTGCAACGCAACCGCAAAAGATCAGATATTTGGATGTGACAGCCCGTGAAGACGGGTGGGGGGTGGCTGTAGCGACTGCCGTTCAAGCATCAAGAAAAAACAAGGTCGTGATTGTCTCCTATCTCGATCCACAGCAAACGCGCGCGCTGTATGACGCAGCGATACGCTTCATGCAGAAATCGGCGCAGCCGAGTGTCGAGGGGGTCATCCGGTCACCGGGTGTGCCGTCCAGGATGACGGAAACAGCGAACCCGTTGGGCTGGGATATTTTTTTTGACGGTGCAATATTCGCGCGCGATTTGAAACCAGATGCAAGGTTTTCGCGTGAGGATCATTTGGATGCAACGCTGCGCGCAATCAGCCGAAACCACTTTGCTGGGCAGGGGCGGTAGCGGGGATTATAGACTGTTATTTGGGGGCAGGAGAGATGGCATGACCACCGATATTGTGGCGCAAATTAAAACCCACCTCAGCAACCCACCGTTGGACGAAGACGGCGAGCCTTATGCGATGAAATTGCTGCCGCCGCTAGACGCTGCGTCCATGGCGACGTTGGCAGCACGCAGCAAAAGCACACTAAGTGATGACGTTAAAAAATTGCTGGCCTTTTGCGGCGGGTTTGAGAATGGGGCGCTGGAGAATGTTGATTTCCAGGGCGAGGATGCGAAATGGATTTTGCCGTCCTTAAACGGGCACTTAATTTGTATCGCTCCGGATGGTTACGGCAATTTCTGGTGTTATTGGAAGACGGCGGTCAATGCGCATCTCGGCCCCATCTATTATTATCAGCATGAAGGGCCAATGCTGTTCTATCAATCACCTACGCTCATTGATTTCGTGGCTGAATATTTGAAGTTCATGACGCCGCCTTATCAAAGCCTGATTGATGATGTGCATGAGTTTCGCTTGAAACCGTTGAAGGAGATCAACCGTGATTGTCTTACATCGGTGCAAGCCGCAGTGGCATCAAACCCTATGCTCCGGGAATTCGCGGCGGCCGCGCCCAAGGACTGCGTGTTCTATGATTTCACCACCGCCAAAGTGGGTGATGGCGTTGACCTTAAATCCTATGAAATAGCGGCGATTCATCCCGTGCTGCCCATCTTGGCGCTCAGTCCGCGCCAAGGCTTGCTGCAACGCTTATTTAGCAAGCGCGGCAAATGACCAAAAAATCCGCGACACCCAACACCTCGAAAGCTGCGCGGCATAAACCACAGAAATTGGTTCCGCATCCGCGTTATGGCGCCAGGGTCGTGGCTTCCGGCTGCACGGCCGAGGCTGAGGAAGTCCGACATTCTTACTGGCGCTACCCGCACGAAACCATTTTTCCGGAGACGGCAATCAAGGCGGATGTCACGCGTCAGCGTCACGGCGCCATGCCGCGCGGCTATTATGTGGACATCCTTAAAACCTGCCGCGCCTGCAGCCGGCCTTTCATCTTCTTCGCCAAGGAACAGCGGCATTGGTATGAAACGCTGGGCTTCTGGGTGGATGCCGACTGCGTACATTGCCCGGAATGCCGCAAGTCTGACCAGCAGGTGCGGCGCCGCTTTCAGCGCTACGGCGCCCAAATCGCCCGCACGAACTTGCCGACCAAGGAACTGGCTACCCTGATCAGCGATGCGCTTTTTTTGTGGCAGGCCGGCCTGCTGCACGATAAGCAAAAACTTTATCGGCTCCGCAAAATCGCGCGCCAGCAGCTGCCAACTCACAAAGTGACGGCGGAACTGGAAGACCTGATTGTCAGCTTAAAAACCCGCAGATAACACGCAAAGCTAATTTAAGATCAAGCCGATTTTATCTCATGATCAGCTAGAGGGTGCCGCCGCACGCCGTAACCGGTCGTTGATGGCGCGGCCGAGGCCGAGTTCGGGGATCGCGCTGACGGCGATGCCGCTGCATTCTTGGCTGTCCAGTTCATGCAACATGCTGAACAAATTGGCCGCCGCTTCGTGCAGATCGCCGCTCTTGCTCAAATTCAGGCGCAGCTTGCCACCGCGCAGGCCGAGTTCCGCGCCGAAGAGCAGAAACGCTTCATCATTCTGCGCCGTGGTGACGTTGAGCCGCAACGCGTGGCTGGGTGCATAATGGCTGCTCAACTGGCCGGGTGCTGTGGGCGATGCGCCGGCCGGTAGCGTGACTGGCGTCACGGCCATGCCCAAACAGGCTTCAATCTGCTCCTGGCTCACGCCGCCTTGGCGCAGCAATAGCGGTGCGGTGCCGGTCATGTCCAGGATGGTTGATTCCACGCCCACGCTGGTCTTGCCGCCGGCCAGAATCAGCGGCACGGCATCGCCCAGGCTGGCCTGCACATGCAGCGGCGTAGTGGGGCTGAGTTTGCCTGAACGGTTGGCGCTGGGCGCCGCTATCGGCCTATCCAGTGCTTGCAATAGCGCCTGCGCCACCGGATGATCCGGCACGCGCACCGCCAGGCTGGGCAGGCCGGCGCGCGCCAGCAGCGAAATCGAACAGCCGGGCGCCGCCGGCAACACCAAAGTTAGCGCTCCCGGCCAAAAGCGCCGCGCCAACAGTCGCGCATCGTCATTCCACACCACCAAGCCGTCGAGTTTCTCCGCCGCCGCGACATGGATGATGAGCGGGTTGAATTGCGGCCGCCCTTTGGTGGCATAGATGCGCGCCACCGCCGCGTCCTGCGTCGCGTCCGCGCCCAGGCCATAGACCGTCTCGGTCGGAAACGCCACGCATTGCCCATCGCGCATTAAAGCGGCGGCGCGGGCGATGCCGGCATTATCAGCAGGAACGATGCTCATAGCGCCTTGAGCGCAGCCTGCACGGCGGCCACATGGCCGGGCACGCTCACCTTGCGCCACGCGGCGCGGATGGTGCCTTTGCTGTCCATCAAAAAAGTCGCGCGCTCAATGCCCATATATTTCCGGCCATACATGCTCTTTTCTACCCAGACACCAAAGGCTTCCAGCATTTTGCCTTCCGCATCGCTGGCTAACAGAAAATTCAAATCATATTTGGCGGCGAATTTGGCATGGCTCGCCACGCTGTCCTTGGACACACCGATGACTGTGGCGCCAAGTTTTTTGAAGTCTGACAGAGCATCACGAAAATCGCAGGCTTCCGCCGTGCAGCCTGACGTATCATCCTTCGGGTAAAAATACAGCACATAGGGCTTGCCCAGCAGCGCCTTGCTGCTCACGCTGCCGCCGTCGCCGGTTGGCAAGGTGAAGGCGGGCGCTCTCTTGCCCAGCAAAGGGTCATCAGCCGGCGGCGCCTTCTGAGCTTTAACAACGGGCTTTTTCGTAGCTTTGGCGGCGAGCATGGTGGCCTCTTGAGCAACAAGCGCAATAAACATATATGCCATGGCAAATCGTTGCTGGACTGGCAAGTTTTTTCCGGCAAAATAAGCATGTAAAGCAGAGAGTTATGCGAATTGCTGAAACGAACGCGTCGTCATCTGTGGCGCCTGGCCGTCCTGCTGGGCAAGCTGTGCGCCACCACCGTGGCGCTGGTCTTCGTGGCTTTCACGCTGCTGATCTGGCGCGCCAATCAGGGGCCGATCGTCATTGACAGCCTGGCGCCGCAGCTGGCGCAGCTGTTGAGCAACCCGGACACCGGCATTCATACCGTGGTGGATCACGCGCAGCTGGCCTGGGATCGGGGTGATCAGGCGTTGCGCCTGCAAACCGCCGGCGTGCGGGTGTTTGATCGCAACGGCCACCGCCTGGCGCATCTGCCCCGCCTGGATTTGGGGCTGAATTTCCTGGCGTCATTGCGCGGCCAGCTGGCGCCGTTTGAAATTCACGCCAGCGACATCACCATGCGCCTCACGCGCTTGGCCGACGGCGGGATGCTGTTCGGCGAAGTGCCGCTGGAAGGCGCACCGGACACGCCGCCGCTGACCCATGCGGATATCACTCAATTGGTGCAGGAGTCTTTGCAGCTGCGTCCGGCCTGGTTCGGCCTGGGGCGCATCGGCGCCGTGCGCCTGGCGCGGGTGCATATCGTCATCGCCGATGGCCGCAACCACACGGATTGGGGCACGGTGTCCCTGCCGCGTCTAGATTTGGTGCGCCGACTGGCCGATTTGCGTTTGACCGGCACGGTGACGGCACAATTGGGCGGCGCTGCGCCGGCCACGCTGCAACTCTCCGCGCTGCACAACCATCGGCGCGGTGATTTGCAGATCGAGACTGAACTCTCGGCCTTCAATCCGCAGCCCTGGCTGGAGGCTTTTGGTTTGCAGAACCATGGCAGCATGGCGGCGCAGCTCCATGGCACAGTCAATATCCGGCT